>MNZP01000127.1:2163-16830 GCA_001873675.1 Syntrophaceae bacterium CG2_30_49_12
ATGATCTTTCGTATGAAAGCCCTTCACCGAAATATTGTAGATGCTGTGAGGATCGTCTCCGATATTCTGGTCTCCGGGGACCTTTCCGATGAAACTCGGTTGCGGAATCTGCTCGCGGAGAGGAAGAACCGGCTCCATACGTCTGTAATCCCTTCCGGCCATGTCTTTGCACGTCTGACGGCGGGAGCAGCCTTTTCTGTACCGGCATACAGGGACGAACAGTGGCACGGAAGGACACAACTTCGTTTCTTGAACGGTATTGCCGACCAATTTAATGGAGGGAAGGAAGAGCTACAGGAGAAATTAGCGCGCCTCCAGCAAATGACCTTCCGAAAAGAAAGACTGATCTTGAATTTGACCGCAGATGCAGAAGGACTTGCTATCTTCACTGAGGGGACCTCCGAGCTTGTTGAGCGGTTGGCAACCGGCGGGACTGCAGCGGTTCCCGGTATTCCTGAGGTACATCCCATCCATAGAGGTATTGCGATTCCGGCACAGGTCTCCTATGTGGCCATGGTCATGTCCGCACCTGCCTATGCGGATTCCCTTGTTGCCCCTCTGCTGGTTGCCGCAAGATATCTGTCAAGCGGCTATCTCTATAAGCATATCAGGGTTCAGGGGGGGGCCTATGGGGGCATGTCGCAGTACGATCCGGTCAGTGGCCTTTTTGCCCTCCTCTCCTACAGAGATCCGCATATTGTCAGAACTCTGAAAGTTTATGATGAGGCCGTAGATTTTATCTGTCAGAGTAAAATAGCAGAGGAGGAGCTTGAAAAGGCCGTTATCGGAACAATCGGGATCCTCGACAAACCGATGGATCCGTCGAGCCGGGGATATGTCGCCATGATTCGAGACTTCATCGGCCTTACCGATGAGAACCGCCGGAAACTCCGCGATGAGATCCTTGACACAACAGCGGACAGGTTTCAGGAGATAGCTTCTCGCTATTTTATTTCCGCGGTTAGATCGGCTGTAGTAGCCGTATATGCCGCGGAAGATGAACTTTGCAAGGCCAACGAAGCCCTGGAAACAAAACTCGAAATGGAAACACTGACATAGTTTTGTAATTAAGGAGTCGGATGTGGAGTCAAGGAGGTTAATGCCTAAGATATTATTTATGGGAACGTCGGAATTTGCTGTACCATCGTTGGCAATACTCATCAGAAACGGTTATCCGATTGTTGGTGTTGTTACGCAGCCTGACAGGCCAAGGGGGAGGGGGAAAATGGTTCAGCCTTCACCGGTCACGATTTTTGCCGAGAGGAATAATCTTTCTGTCATACAACCTGAACATGTGAGAGATAAAGAGTTCCTGGATGTCTTCAGGAACCTCTCTCCCGATGTGGTGGTCGTTGCAGCATTTGGGCAGATCCTTCCCCGGGAAATCATCGGGACCCCGCCAATGGGCTGCGTTAATGTCCATCCCTCCCTACTGCCAAAGTACAGGGGGGCGGCGCCGATCAACTGGACCCTTATACATGGAGAAGAGAAAACGGGTGTCACTATCATCCTCATGAATGAGGGTATGGATTCGGGGGATATACTCCTCCAGGAAGAAACCCTGATCGGGCCGGAGGAAACATTTGGCGAACTACATGACAGGCTCTCAAAGATGGGGGCAGAACTGCTTCTGAAAACGATAGGAATGATTGTAGAAGGCGCCATCAAGCGGATACATCAGGATTTATCTGCTGCCACCTATGCCCGTAGATTAAATAAGGAAGATGGCCGTATCCGCTGGGACAACAACGTCGCTGATATCATTAATCTCATCAGGGGGCTCTCCCCCTCTCCCTGCGCCTATACCTTTTTAGAGGGTAACAAGCTCAAGATATTTACGGTAAGGGGAGAAGAAGTATCTATAACCGAACCTGCCGGGAAGATTGGCAGGGAAACGGAGAAAGGTCTCCATGTAGCGGCAAAAAATGGATACATTTATTTGTATGATGTGCAACTGGAGAACAGAAAGAGGATGTCTGTTCATGATTTTTTGAGGGGTTACCGAATCGCACCGGGAGCAACCTTCGAATAGGCCAATCGGAAGCATCTAAAATAAGTGAGAGGAAAAGGTATTTTCGGGAAAAAGATTGACAAATGGTGGTTATAATAATAAAATTCATCTTTTTCGCAGGTATCAATGAGGATGAACAAGAAAAGGGCCTTCGAGATTATCGCAAACTTTTCCAGGTCAAAAGTCCTGGTAGTTGGGGATATGATGGTTGACCATTTTATATGGGGAAAGGTCTCCCGTATTTCTCCAGAGGCCCCTGTCCCCGTTTTGGAGGTACATTCCGATAATCTTCTTCTTGGTGGCTGTGCCAATGTACTGAATAACATCTATTCCCTGGGATGTAAGGTCTATGGGTCAGGTGTTGTGGGGGCTGATGAGATGGGGAAGAGGCTGTTGGATGAATTCCACAAAAGAAATATCAGTACCGAGGGAATTATCGTAGAGTCCGACAGACCTACCACGATAAAGACGAGGATTATTGCTCACAGCCAGCAGGTGGTAAGATTTGACAGGGAAAGCAGGGAACCTGTGCAACAGAAGAGTATTGAAAGAATGATAGAATATATCAAGACGGTGCGTGCCGACCTGGGGGCTATTGTCATTTCTGATTACAATAAAGGGGTTATTACAAAACCCCTATTGGATGGGATCCGTGATCTCATAGCGGACAGGAGTATAGCAGTCTGTGTGGATCCAAAGCAAAGCGATTTCTCTCTTTATCAGGGGTTTGACGTTATCACGCCCAATCATTATGAGGCCGGCCAGGCCATCGGGATAGAAGATATAAAAAAGAATAAGGTCGAAAAGGGTAATGGTATCTATGAGGCGGTAAGGGCAATTTTAGCTCAGTTCCATTTAAAGGCCATGCTCATCACAAGAGGTGAGGAGGGGATGAGTCTCCTTGAAGAAAATGGAAAAGTTGTTCATATTCCTGCCAGAGCAAGAGAAGTTTTTGATGTGACTGGGGCCGGAGATACGGTCATTGGAGTCTTTGCCCTTTCCCTTGCCGCCGGAGCCACTTTCAGGGAAGCAGCCATCCTGGCAAATCATGCTGCGGGAGTTGTGGTGGGAAAAGTGGGTACGGCCACCGTCTCTCCCGAGGAACTCAGGAAGGCGCTATGAGTAAACCCAAATGTGCACAGGCGGTAAAACTCATAACAAGCATCATCTCCGGAGAGAAGGAGAAGCTCAGTGAGACACTGGAAGTACTATCCGGGCAATATGGAAGGGTTGACTTTATCAGTACCATGTTTCCTTTTAGTTATACCGATTACTATGCCGAAGAGATGGGGTCAACCCTGGTGAGGCGTTTCGCTTCTTTTGAGTCACTGGTACGACCTGAGACGCTCCCCGATATTAAACTGTGGACGAATACTATAGAGGACAGGTTTTCGGCAAAGGGTAAAAGACAGGTGAATATTGACCCGGGATACATGTCTTATGCCCATATAATCCTTGCCACAGGAAAGGGTTATACGCATCGTCCCTATCTGAGAAATGGCATTTATGCCGATTTGACCCTCGTGTACATAGACGGCATGTTTCATTCCCTCCCCTGGACTTACCCCGATTATGCAGAAGGGGAAGCTATTGAGATGTTTAACAAGATCAGGGCAAAGTATGTTGTCCAAAGGACTCTATAATGATTAGAAGCATGACCGGTTACGGGAGAGCCGAATTACTTCTCGAAGATAAGATGTTGGTAGGGGAGATAAAATCTTTCAATCATCGCTATCTGGAGGTTTCTCTCCGGCTTCCAGGCATTCTTCTCCCTCTCGAACTTGAGATAAGGAAAAAGATCGGTGGACGTCTTTCCCGGGGAAGGATCGAAGCCACCATCAAGATGGACTCCGAAAGCGGTGAAGATGTTGGTTCCAGATTTGAGCTAAACCTTCCACTCATTCGAAATTACCACGAATTGCTCGTTAAGTTGAAGGAGGAGTTCAACCTTAAGGGAGAAATTACTCTGGAGATGATGACAGGTTTCAAGGATGCCTTTGTTCCTCCGGAAGCCGGCAAGAATCTGGTTGATATATGGGAAAGAATAGAAAAGGTCCTCGATGAGGCGATAACAGACCTTATAAAAATGCGGGAAAAAGAAGGAGAAGTTATTTACCGTGATTTGATTTCGAGGATTGATGCGATCACGGAATGCCTGGAGGCCACCATGTTAAGGGCTCCTCAGGTCGTCATGGAATATCAAAAGCGGCTCGCCAGCCGGGTGAAGGAACTCACAAGCGGTATCACAATTGATGAGTCTCGATGGAGTCAGGAAGTTGCCATCATGGCGGAAAAAATGGATATTACAGAGGAAAGCATACGCCTTAAAAGCCATATCAGTCAGTTCTGTGACCTCATCAACAGCGATGAAGTTGTGGGGAGGAAGGCTGATTTTTTGCTTCAGGAGATGGTAAGAGAAGTGAACACCATAGGTTCCAAGGGTTGTGATGCAGATATATCCCGAAGAGTTGTTGAGATTAAGAGCGAACTGGCCAAATTAAGAGAACAAGTGCAGAATCTTGAATAATGGCAGCATGAAGACAGAGGAGGGGCTGTTTATCGTAGTTTCCGCTCCCTCCGGTACCGGCAAGACCTCTATATGCAGAGAGTTTCTGAAGGTATACCCGAACGTCAAGTTTTCTGTATCTTACACTACAAGGCCGCGCCGCCCCGGAGAAGTTCATGGAGAGGATTATTTTTTTATTTCCAGGGAATCATTTAAGGAGCGAATTGCGCAGGGGGAATTTGCCGAATGGGTTGAAAATTACGGCCACCTCTACGGAACGTCAAGAAAAACCATGAAAGATTTTCTGGATAA
This sequence comes from Syntrophaceae bacterium CG2_30_49_12, assembly GCA_001873675.1. Taxonomy (GTDB): domain Bacteria; phylum Desulfobacterota; class Syntrophia; order Syntrophales; family CG2-30-49-12; genus CG2-30-49-12. The sequence goes on from MNZP01000127.1 coordinate 6,993, forward strand.
AGGCGCCGACATTATTCTGGACATTGAGCCACGAGGTGCAAAGACGTTAAAACAGAGTTATCCCCGGGGGATATTTGTGTTCATACTTCCTCCATCAATTAGTGAGTTAAAGGCGAGATTAAGTAAAAGAGGGGCAGAAGATGATGCAGCAATGAAAAAACGTCTGGAGGCAGCCATGGATGAGATCAGAGAGGTTGCCTGGTATGACTATGTCGTTTTTAATGACAAGCTTGGGCGTGCTGTATACTACCTCGGAGCGATCTATGTGGCGGAGAAAAGCAGAAGAGAGCGGCCGGCAGTATTGAGTAAGATAAGTGATTTTCTTAGATAATTGGAGGTCTTAAATAATATGGCAAGGATTACTGTGGAAGATTCTTTGAAATTGGCAAAAAACCGGTTTGCCCTGGTCTTGCTGACGGCAAGACGGGCGAAACAACTTCTCAGAGGGACAAAGCCTTTGACAGACGTTAAGAATAACAGGGAAATTGTGGCTGCCCTGAGGGAGATTGCCATGGGAAAGGTTACTTACGCCCATCCCGAATTTTTACGAGGGACCAGGGAAGATTTCAAACCAATCCCGAATTATACGGAATTTGTTGGCGACGATGGAGACACGGAATAGAGATCCAAAGGATATGCTGATTTTTGCCCTGGATATTGGAGAAGGTATCGGAGAAGCAATCTCCTGGGTAGAACGTCTCAGGAACCATGTAGGAATGTTTAAGGTCGGCAAGGAATCCTTTACCCGTTATGGTCCCGAAATCGTCTCCAGGATAAAAGAGAAGGGGGGTAAGGTTTTTCTTGATTTAAAATTTCATGATATTCCTAATACCGTTGCCAGGGCTGCTGAAGCAGCCGTGAAGATGGGGGTTGCGATGTTCGACGTGCATGCCCTTGGCGGGAAAAGGATGATGGAGAAAACAGTTGCTGCGGTTAAAAGGATAGCGGGACAGGCAGGTTTACCAGCACCGATGATCCTTGCCGTGACTGTGCTGACCAGTTTGAACGATAACGATCTCAGGAAATTAGGGTTTAGTCAGCGGGCATACGAAATTGCTTTAAATTTGGCAAAGGTTGCACAGGACGCCGGGGTCTCCGGGGTTGTAGCTTCGGCCCGTGACATTTCTAACATCAGGGAGTTCTGCGGACAGGATTTTTCCATTGTAACGCCCGGTATCAGGGGGGTCATGGAAGTTGCAGATGATGATCAGGAAAGAACAACGACTCCCGAAGATGCCATCGCCCTGGGCGCCGATTACATTGTCGTCGGCAGGCCGATCAGGATGGCCGGGGACCCGGTAGAAGCGGCAGAGGAAATTCACCATGCCATATCAAGGGGACTTTTGCTGCGAGAAAAATCGGAAACCAAACACAAATTAAGTGCCTAAAGTGATCTAAAGTTTAAAGTGCCTAAAGTTATTTAAGATGGAAATTCCTATACTATTGAGCGGATAGACGGGGGGAGTACTGTGCAGATCATTTACGGTATCAACCCTGTGATGGAGGCTTTCAGACACGGTAGTATAAATATCGAGAAGGTCGTTGTCGCCCCGGGGAGAGGAGGAGAGCCTCTCCGTAAGATTTTAAATCTGGCCAGAGAGAAGGATATCCCTGTAGAATTTAAGGACAGGACATATATAGACAGACTGGCAGGCAATAAATCTCATCAGGGAATTATCGGTCTTTGTAAAGCATTCTCCAATGCCAGTGTGGACGAGGTAGTTGCCCATCGTCACGAGTCTTTCAAAAACGATTTGATCCTCATCCTTGATGGGATTACTGATCCTCAAAACTTAGGTTCTCTGATCAGAACAGCTCATTGCTGTGGGGCTAATGGGGTTATCATCCCTGAAAAGCGTGCCGTATCGGTTACAGGAACGGTGATGAAGGCATCCGCCGGAGCGGCCCAATATACCCCTATTGCCATGGTGGTTAATCTATTTCGTACCATTGAATATTTGAAGAAAAAAGGATTCTGGATATACGGCGCCGATGCCCATTTTAATGGCCACGACGGAGCGTGGCCCTCCTCCTATGCTAAGGAGATTTGTAACCATGATTTTGATGGTCATATTGGCCTCGTGATGGGAAGCGAAGGGAAAGGGATCAGTCCCCTGATCAAAAAAGGTTGTGATTTCCTGGTATCTATCCCCCTGATGGGGAATGTTGATTCTCTTAATGTTTCGGTGGCGGCAGGGATCATCATGTATGAGATATTAAGAAAATGGGAGGCTGTGGGAGGGCCACGCTCCGTCGTGGCCGTTGAAAGGGGGTTGGTGCGATGCCGGTCTTCTTATGGGAAGCAACAACAAAAAAGGGCGAATTGAAAAAAGGAGAGATGGACGCTCCTGATGAGACTGTCATTAGAGGACTTCTTCGCCGACAGGGTTTAAAATCCATCACGGTAAAGAAAAAACCGAAAGATCTACTCGAATATCTCCCCTTCCTCAAACAAAAGGTTAAGGGAAAGGATATTGTTGTCTTTGCCCGAATATTTTCCACAATGATCAATGCCGGTCTTCCCCTTATCCAGTGCCTCGATTTGCTGGCCACTCAGGAACAGAATAAGACCTTTTCTAAAATTATTACCTCCATCAAGGAAGATATTGAAGGCGGTTCAACACTTTCCGATGCTTTGAAAAAGTATCCAGACATTTTTGACGAGCTGTTTGTTAACCTCGTGACAGCAGGGGAGTCCGGCGGTATCCTTGATATCATCCTTGCCCGTCTTTCCGGTTACATGGAAAAGGCGATGAAATTAAAAAGCAAGGTAAAAGGCGCTATGACCTATCCGGCAAGTGTCCTCGTTATTTCCATAGGCGTCGTTAGCCTATTGCTGCTTAAAGTAATCCCTGTTTTTCAAAAGATGTTTGAAGGTATGGGCGGGGCACTACCGGCGCCGACGCAGTTTCTCGTCAATGCCAGTCAGTTCATGCAAGACTACTTCCTCCATATGATTATTGCTGTGGCCGTAATAATATATGTCTTCAGAAGATACTACCGTACCGAGAAGGGCAGACTCCAGGTAGATTCTCTTGTCCTCAAGGCGCCGGTCTTTGGTCCACTCCTTAAAAAAGTTGCAGTGGCGAAATTCAGCAGAACCCTTTCCACCATGATGTCAAGCGGAGTCCCGATCCTTGAGGGACTCGCCATTGTTTCTAAGACCGCAGGCAATAAAATTATTGAGAATGCTCTACTGGAAACAAGGAAGTGTATCAGCGAGGGGAGAACCATTGCGGAACCTCTGTCCGAAAGTGATATCTTTCCCCCTATGGTAGTTCAGATGATCGCCGTTGGTGAGGCGACAGGCGCTCTCGATGCCATGCTGAGCAAGATTGCGGATTTTTATGATGATGAGGTGGATGCGGCTGTAGATACGATGACGGCCTTGCTTGAACCTTTCATGATGGTCTTTTTAGGAGGCGTTGTGGGGGGAATGATCATCGCCATGTATCTTCCCATCTTCCAGATGGCTTCGGTAGTAGGAGGATAGTGATTGGTGTTTTGGCCTGTCTTACTGATTGTTGAGTGCTGACGGTTGAAGGCTTTAAAAAATGGTCGGGATGGCGCGATTTGAACGCGCGACTACTGCGTCCCGAACGCAGTGCCCTACCAGACTGGGCCACATCCCGACATGGGACAGAAGATATATAATTTATTTCCTAATGTCCATATTTTTTTGAGGATCAAGAGTATTATTATGCGACAGACTTCTGAAAGTATCCTATCCGCTATAGGCAATACCCCCCTTGTGGAAATCCGCCGGCTGAATTCCAATAAGAGGGTTAAAATTTTTGCAAAATTAGAGAGTTTTAACCCTGGCGGATCCATCAAGGACAGGCCGGCTCTTTATATGATTAATGAAGCCGAAAAGCGGGGGGAACTGACTAAGGATAAAATTATCTTAGAGCCCACCAGTGGCAATACCGGTATCGGTCTTGCGCTTATCGCAGCCGCTAAAGGTTATAAGTTATGCCTCGCCATGCCCGAGTCCGTCAGCGAGGAAAGAAAAAAGATACTAAAGGCCATGGGTGCAGAATTATACCTTACCCCAGCAAGCCTCGGTACCGATGGTGCGATAGAAATGGCCTACAATATGATGCGGGAACACCCGGAAAAGTACTTCGTTCCAGACCAGTTTAATAATCCCGATAATATTGCGGCTCATTACTATGGAACGGCAGAAGAAATATGGCAACAGACAGGTGGAGCTGTAACAATGATTGTCGCCACCCTGGGGACGACCGGTACCGCCATGGGTATTTCCAGACGACTTAAAGAGTATAACCCGGCAATAAAAATCATCGGGGTGGAACCTTACCTGCAACATAAGATCCAGGGCTTAAAGAATATGAAAGAGTCCTATCGGCCGGGAATCTTTGACAAAAACCGCTTAGATGAAAAGATCAATGTCCTCGACGAAGATGCCTTTGAAATGGCCAGGCTGCTGGTCAGAGAAGAAGGAATCTTAGTCGGGATGAGTTCCGGGGCTGCCATGCACGTGGCCATACAGAAGGCTAAGGAGATGGAAGAAGGCCTGCTTGTGGCGATTCTTCCCGACAGTGGCGAGCGCTACCTCAGTACCGAACTCTTTACCTATAAGGAACAGTCTACCCTGCGCCTGTACAATACCCTGACCAGGGGAAAAATGTTCTTCAAACCGCTAAACCCTGAAGAGATACTGATGCACTCATGTGGACCTACTGTCCATGAAGTTCCCCACCTCGGGAGCTACCGTCGTTTTGTTGTTTCCGATGTTGTACGGCGTTACCTTGAGTATAAAGGGTATAAGGTCAGGCACGTGATGAACATTATTGATCTGGCAGACAGTTCCATCAAGGGGGCAGAGCTCACCAATATGGAGCTTTCTGCCTATACGGAAAGATGTGCTTCCGTATTCCTTAAAGATATTGATAAGCTGAATATCAAACCTGATCCGGCCTACCCGCGGGCAAGCGGGAATGTAGACGCTATGCTGGAGCTTGCCGGTAAACTTGTAGAAAAGGGATGCGCTTACGAAAAGTTGGGGTCTGTCTATTTTGATATATCAAGACTTAAAGATTACGGTTGCCTGTCCGGTATAAACCTCGGTAATGTTGACTATGGCAGGACAGTAGATCTCGACGATTACGAGAAAGATAGTCCGGGAGATTTTACCCTCCTGAAGAGACCAAACCTCTCTGAATTAAAGAGAGGCATCTATTTCAAGACCAGGTGGGGGAATGTCAGACCGAGCTGGCACCTTGAATGTGCCGCCATCTCCCTGAAATATCTTGCTGAGACCTTCGACATCCATGCCAGTGGGGCCGATATAGTTTTCCCGCACTGTGAAAATGTTATGGCCATCGGGAAAGCGGCAACAGGTAAGCGCATTGCCAATTACTGGCTCAATACGGAACTGGTGATGGTGGAGAAAAAGAAGATGTCCCGTTCTCTTACCAACGTCCTGACTATAGAAGACCTGGAGAAAATGGGATATGACGGTAAAGAAATTAGATTTTTTCTCCTCAGTTCTCATTACAGAAAACCGCTGCATTTTTCCTTTGGCGCCCTGGAAACGGCAAAAAATACGATCAAAAAACTTAATAGATTCATCCAGAAGCTGATTCGTTTTACCTCCGCAGATGGCGGTTACGCCGATACCGATCAATATATTTACGATGTTAAACAGGGGTTTGCCGATGCTATGGACGATGACTTCAACATTTCCGGCACCTTAGCCTTTCTCTTTGAGTTTGTGAAAAAGATCAATCTTCCCCTCTGTCGGGGAGAGTTGAACGAAAAACAGAGGGATGATGTCAAGAACACGATGAAAAAGATAGATGCCGTCCTTGGCATCATGGATTTTGAAGAGGAAACCATAAGTGAAGAGGTCAGGCGCCTTCTAACAGAAAGAGATGCTGCAAGAACGGCCGGTAGATGGAAAGAAGCCGATGCGATCAGGCAGAGACTATCTGAAATGAGGATTGAGATTTCTGATACCCCAAAAGGGGTTATATGGAGATTAAAATAACTACTCAGGTTCAAAGTTCCGGGGTTCACGGTTCAAGGTTAGAAAACGATGAACAGGGGGAAAGATGATGAATGGAGATATAAGAAAATCGGTTATTGCCGGATCATGGTATCCTGGAAATCCAAAAGTTTTGCGGGCAGATATTGAAAACTTCTTCCATAATTTAACTGAGGAAAAAGTAAAGGGAAGGATTATTGGCCTCATCGCACCCCACGCAGGGTATATGTATTCCGGCCAGGTCGCCGCCTATGCTTACAAACTTGTTAGAGGAGCAACCTTTGATGCGGTTATTATTGTAGGACCGAGCCATCGGGTATCCTTCCGAGGAGTTTCTGTCTATAACAAGGGGGGGTATGAGACACCGCTTGGCGTTGTCCCTGTGGATGCAGCCCTGGCGGAAAAGATAATGACCAGAAGTAGCGTAACATCCTGTATCCCCAGTGCCCATACGCAGGAACATTCTGTTGAGATCCAGCTCCCCTTCCTTCAGGTGGCCCTCGGTGAATTTAGTTTTGTTCCCTTTGTCATGGGGGACCAGGATCGTCAAACCTGCGAAGACCTGGCCGAGGCCATCTTTAAGGCTATTGGGAATCAAAATGTTCTGATCATCGGGAGTTCCGATCTCTCACATTTCCATCCCCATGAGAAGGCTGTGAAAATGGATGCTGTGGTTCTTGCCCATATAGAGAGGATGGACGCCCAAGGGCTCTTAGAAGATATGGGAAACAACGTCTGTGAGGCCTGCGGAGGAGGACCGGCTGCTGTGACCATGATGGTGGCAAAGAAAATTGGTGCGGACAGGGTAAAGGTATTGAAATATGATAATTCAGGAGATGTAACGGGAGACAGGACAAGCGTCGTCGGATATACATCCGCTGTTCTTTATGCAAGTGAAACCTCGATGGTTAAAGATCAGGGGCACAACGGAGTGGGAGACGACACAGGTCTTTCTGAGGCGGAAAAAAAAGTCCTCCTTGATATTGCAAAAAAAACCATTGAATGCCGACTTTCCGCCAGAAATGTCCCTGAATTTCATGTTGACTCAGCACGTCTGGGGGAGAAAAGGGGTGCCTTTGTTACCCTCAAGAAACATGGGCAGTTGAGGGGCTGCATCGGTTATATCGAGGCGATAAAACCCCTGTATAAAACCATTGAAGAGATGGCAATAGCTTCCGCCTTCAACGATCCGAGATTCCCTCCCTTAAGGCGTGAGGAGTTCGAGCATTTGGCGATTGAGATCTCCGCCCTCACCCCACTGAAGGAGATCAAAGGTATCAATGATATTGAGGTCGGCATCCATGGTATTTACATTATAAAAGGCTTTTACTCGGGATTACTTCTTCCCCAGGTGGCCAGCGAGCATAAATGGGACAGGTTAACCTTTATCGAGGAAACATGTCATAAGGCGGGGCTTCCCCCCCAGGCATGGAAAGATAAAGATACAAAAATTTATATCTTCTCCGCAGACATTTTTAGTGACAAGGACTAAGTTCCTATATATTTACAGATGGACGCCGGAGTGGTGAAACTGGTAGACGCAGGGGACTCAAAATCCCCCGGGCCTTGCGCCCATCCCGGTTCGACCCCGGGCTCCGGCACCAAGCTAAATCAAGGGATTAGCCATTTTTGGTTAATCCCTTTTTTCGTGCCTCGAAGGCTCTTGAAGTAATACCTTAACTATTTCCTCTGCAAGATTACCACGGCCATTTCAGAGGGTATCAACAACAAGATAAAACGCTTGTCCCGAATGGCGTACGGTTATAGAAATGTCCACTACTTCCTACTCAAGATCCATCAGCACTGTGGGTTGCTCAACCCGAGACTTTCAACTTAAACACGAAAGACCCACTTTTTAATTCTTCTGCGGAGATTTCACGGTCACGCACCATCTGAGACAAAAGGCCGCGACCGATTGTTTCACCGGCATGTATAGGTATTACCGTACACCTACCGTCAACATGCTGAAGGAAATTATGGCTGCCTTTCCGTCGAATGACCTCAAAGCCAATACTGTCCGGCATGAAAGTTGCTTTTACTGGGCATGTTTTTAAGAACATAGGTGCGATTCCTTCCTTACCGAACACTCCTTAAAAAAATTTTCACCAACCCTTCATTTTTTGCTGGACTCTTACATTTTTTTATGTTATGTCCCACGGCATGAAGCAATTCATGACCGTTAATGTCCAGCAAATCCAACAGTTGCTCGCTGCCAATCCCGACTGGCGTCGTACCCGTCTCTCTGTGGAACTCTGCAAATTATGGAATTGGCAAAGCCCGAAGGGACAGTACAAAGACATGGCCTGCCGCAGTCTCCTTTTGAAGCTGGAGCGGGCCGGCCATATCGTTTTACCACCCCGCTATGGGAAACGTACTTTTTCATCCTGTCCTTCTTATCCAGCAATTACCCATCGGGAAGAAGCGATCATCGACTCATTGAAAGCGTTGGTCCCTCTTCTGGTCACCGTGGTAAACCGAGATACCGATGATTATACCCTGTTCAACAGTCTGTTGTCACAATATCATTACCTCCCCTACCGGGGCGCCGTAGGGGAAAACATCAAATACCTGATTCGAGATGCACATGGTCGTCCCCTGTCCTGTCTCTTGTTTGGCTCCGCTGCCTGGAAAACAGCGCCACGGGATGCCTTCATCGGCTGGACCTGGAAGGACCGGGAAGGCAACCTGCGTTACCTGACGAACAACATGCGCTTTCTCATCCTGCCCTGGGTCCGGGTTCCCCATCTGGCCAGTCATATCCTCTCCCGGATTGCCCGCCGCATCAGCAGAGACTGGGAAGAGAAGTATGGACATCCCATCTATCTGCTCGAAACCTTTGTCGACCGCTCCTTGTTCCGGGGCGTCTGTTACCGGTCTGCAAACTGGATCCTCACCGGTCAGACCAGGGGCCGTACCCGCAATGACCGTAACCATACCATCCAGGCTCCCATCAAGGATATCTATGTCTATCCCCTGGAAAAGGATTTTCGCCGGAGGCTCTGTTCCCTATGATCAGCCAGGATGAACGGAAAAGACCCGGCCCCCCAAAAAAACCACCCATCCGGGAAGAGGATGTCCAGGGATTCAAGTATCTGGATGTCTTCTTCAAAGTACTGAACCGCTTTCATAACTCCAAAACCCATCAGAACAGAAAGCTCTTTTATGATCAATATCTGGCCCTTATGCTTCTGTATTTTTTCACTCCTGTACTCACCAGCCTACGGGGGATCCAACAGGCCACTACGCTGGAAAAAGTCCAGAAACGTCTTGGCCTTAAGAAAACATCTCTGGGCTCTCTTTCCGAAGCGTCTTATGTCTTTGATCCGGAGCTTCTGGAGCCCCTGATTAAGGAACTGGCTGATCAAGCCATCTCCCAGGAAAAAGATCCCCAACTGAAACAGATTTACCAGAGCATCAAGGCCGTGGACGGCACCTTGCTCCCGGCCCTTCCCAAAATGCTCTGGGCACTCTGGCAAAACGAAGAACACCGGGCAGCCAAACTCCACCTGGAGTTTGACATCCGCAAACAGGTCCCTACAAGGGCTGCCATCACCGACGGCAACGGCAATGAAAGGAAAATCCTCAAAACCTTCCTCGCTCCCAATACGATCTATCTGCTCGATTGTGGATACGCACAATACAAACTCATGGGCGACATCATCGATGCCCAAAGCGCCTTCGTGGTTCGCTTAAAAGATAATGCCGTCTACTCTATCCTTGAAGAAAAACCCCTCACGGAAAATGACAGAAAAGCGGGGATCCAAAAAGATCTCCTCGTCACCCTGGGCTGTGACAGCAGAAAAGATGGCTGCCCCCATCCCCTCAGGA
>MNZP01000089.1 GCA_001873675.1 Syntrophaceae bacterium CG2_30_49_12
AAATTTTTAGTAACTATTCAGCCACCAAGGCACAAAGACCCAAAGAGAAGATGGATATAAATTGAATAACGGAGTTTTCTCATTAATTTCAATGTGCCATGCATTAAAAAGGCTATTATAAAGAATTAATCCTATAATCTTGGTGCCTTTGTGGCAAGATACCTGAGTAGTTACAATTTTTAAAGCCCATTTGGTCTTAAGTTTATCCGGATGGGAAAATAAATAAATTAATATAAATGAAGGAGGAAAAGAAATGGCGGTACCAGTTCATGAAGAATGGAGAAAAGTAGAGGGGTATGATTTTGATGATCTGATTTATGAGAAGAAATATCTGAAGACAGGGGGGGTTGCCAGGATGACGATCAATCGTCCTGCAAAGTTGAATTCATTTACCGGGGCGACCATCCGTCATATGTGGGAGTGCATTTTTGATATCAACAGCGATCCTTCCATCGGGGTGGCAATTATGACCGGCGCGGGTGATAAGGCGTTTTGCACCGGCGGTGATGTGGAAGCGGAAGCGGAAGGCGAATTCGAAGATACGGTCTTCCTGAATTGCAATAAAATGATCGTGGCCTGCAGAAAACCGATCATCGCTGTCGTGAAAGGGTGGAGCGTCGGGGGGGGAAACCACATGGCTTACTGCTGTGATTTCACCATCGCCGCCGACAATGCCAGATTTGCCCAGAATGGCCCCCGTGTGGGAAGCCCTGCCTGCGGCTGGCCTATTCAATATGCGGTAAGAGTCGTGGGCGCAAAAAAGGCAAGGGAGATGTGGATGCTTTGCCGGAGATACAGCGCACAGGAGGCGCAGGAGATGGGCCTGGTTAATTCCGTTGTTCCTCTCGACAAGATTGATGAAGAGGTGGATAAATGGTGTGCTGAGATCCTGGAAAAGAGCCCCACATGCATACAGATACTAAAGGCTACCTTTGATGCAGAATCCAGCCATCTAAGGCATGAGGATACGTTCGACATGCAAAAACTGATGTTCCCTGACTTTCAGAACAGTGATGAACAAAAAGAGGCTCAGAATGCCTTCTTTGAGAAGAGACAACCCGATTTCTTGAAATTCAGGGAAAAAGAGTACGCGGAATATTTAAAGAAAAGGACCGTAGTGCATATTAAATAAATAATGAATATATAAGGGGATAGGCGATGGATTTTGAACTTACAAGTGAACATCTTCTTTTTAGGGAGAGTGTCGCCTCCTTTGTCAAAAAAGAACACTCTTTCAACCGCTTAAGAGCATTAAAGGATGATCCCTGGGGTTACTCGAAGGATGTTTGGAAGAAGATGGCCGAACTGGGATGGATGGGGCTCATCTATCCCGAAGAGTACGGCGGTCTGGGATTGGATTTTACCTTTGTGATGGTGTTGCTGGAGGAATTTGGCAGGGGGTTGTTGCCTGAGCCCTGGATATCTACTGTCTTGCTGGGAGGGAATCTTGTCCTCGCAGGTGGTATGGAGGCGCAAAAAGAGGAGATAATTCCTGCCATCGTTGCCGGTGACCTTTTTGTCACCGCAGCATACCTGGAAGACGGCGGCCGATATGACCTTAACTTCTGTGCCACCTCTGCCCGCCAAAAAAATGGCGGTTTTTCCCTTTCCGGTAGAAAGATATTTGTTCTCGACGGTTGCTCTGCGGACAGATTTATCGTTACCGCCCGCACATCGGGGGCCACCTCTGATACTGATGGCCTCACCCTTTTTATCATTCCCCGCGGGGCCAGCGGGGTGGAGATAACCCCCCTGAAAACGATGGATGGACGAAATACCTGTATCCTCGATCTTAAGGATGTATCCGTGTCCGAAAGCGATATTGTCGGGAAGAAGGATAGCGGTTATCCACTTCTCGCAGATATTATTGATCAGGCCACGACGGGTGTCTGTGCGGAAATGGTTGGCGGGATGGATGCCTCTCTCGAAATGACGGTGCGCTATCTCTCCGAAAGGGTGCAATTCGGCAAACCCATCGGCTCCTTTCAGGCATTACAGCACAAGGCTGCCGATATGTTCATCCAGAAGGAACTGGCTTCTTCCGTGGTATGCTATGCCGTTGCCTCTATAGATGAAAAAACCGAGGAGAGGACCCTTGCCGTATCCACCGCCAAGGCCAAGTGTTCTTCTGCTTATCCGGAGGTAACCAAGACGGCCATACAGTTGTTTGGGGCCATGGGTTTTACCAACGAAGCAGACATCGGTTTTTTCCTGAAGCGGGCAAAGGTGACAGAAGTCCTCTTTGGAGATGCCGATCATCATCTCGCTCGCGTAGCGGCCATGAAGGGTTATTGATTTGTAACTACTCAAGTTCAAAGTTCCGAGGTTCACGGTTCAAGGTTAAACTGTGGGTTCATGAACTATCTCAAGAAATATGAAGAGCGCAAGCCAACCGTGAACCGTGAACCTGACAACCTGAGTAGTTATATTGATTGCTAAGGAGTTTGAAAAATGAAAGTTTCATATTCTCAGGACGAGCAGAGATTTCAGGAGGAGGTAAGAAAATGGTTCGGGGAGAATACCCCTGCCGAGATCAGGGATCAGACCCTTGGGGGGAGCACCCTTGACCCTGATTTACAGGTAAAGTGGCATCAGACCCTCTTTGAGAAAGGCTGGATTGCTCCTGAATTTCCCAGGGAGATGGGCGGCGCCGGTTTCAGCGAAACGGAGCAGTTTATCTTCAATTACGGATATAGTCTCTCCGGGGCCCCGAGGCTAAAGACCAAAGGTCTATCTCTCGGCATGCTGACGCCTTTACTGCTCCAGTTTGGCACAAAGGAACAACAGGAACATTTTATCCCGGACATGATTTCCGGTAAGACCGTATGGTGCCAGGGGTTTTCCGAACCCGAGGCGGGATCGGACCTGGCCAGTCTTAAGACGAAAGCCTCTCTGGAGGGCGAGGAGTTTATTGTCAACGGCCAGAAGACATGGATCAGTATGGCCGATTATGCGGACTGGATGTTTATGCTGGTCCGTACGGATTCTTCAGGGAAAAAGCAGGAAGGGATCAGTTTTTTACTGGTAGATATGAAATCCCCGGGGATTACCATCCGTGCGATCGAGGCCTTGACGGATCATAAGCCCTTCTGCGAGGTATTTTTCGATAATGTCCGGGTCCCTAAGAAAAATCTGGTGGGAAAGATTAACGAAGGATGGAAGATTGCCGGGACCCTTCTGGAACACGAGCGGTTGAACGCCTTCCCCATTGGGGAATTGCTCTATGCCATCGAGACAGTTCGTAAAAATGCCGAAAAAACCAGGTACAGGGGAAAACCCCTTCTCCAGGATGAGGTTTTCCGAAGAAAATTGGCGACTCTGGAGGTGGACTGTGATTCTCTTCTCTACACCTTCTTTCGGATATTATCACAATTAAAAATCGGCGCGGCGCCCGGACCGGGGGCCTCCTTTCTCAAGATTTACGGCGGTGAACTTTATCAGCGTGTGCTGGATCTTAATCTTGAGGCAATAGGACCCTATGCCCAGTCCTGGTATAATATAGAGGAATTAGGGAATGCGGTACATCAGGCGACCATGGGCTGGATCAACTCGAGAAGCCTGACCACCTGGGGGGGTTCTTCGGAGATTCAGCGGACGATCGTCGCCACCCGCATCCTGAATCTTCCCCGTAAATGAGGGGTGTAAAACTTTAACAAAAGGGAGGTATAAGAAAATGGATTTAAATCTAGCAGGAAAGACGGTTATTGTTACAGGTGGAGGCTCAAATATCGGTCGCGCGATCTGTCATCGCTTTGCCGAAGAAAAAGCAAATGTGGTAATTGCAGAATGGGATGAATCCCAGGGCAGTAAGGTTGCCGAAGAGGTCAAAAAATTGGGCGCCGCATCCCTCTTTGTTAAGACCGATGTTACCAATAACAACGAAGTTGTAGAGATGGTCAAGAAGGCAACGGCCAGGTTCGGGCAGGTTGATATCCTGGTCAATAACGTGGGATGGGCCGTTGATCAACTTTTCATGGAAGAGACGAGAGAGAAATGGGAAAAGATGATCGCCATAGATTTCTGGGGGATGATAAACTGTACCCGGGCGGTTCTTGACCGGATGGTGGAACAGAAGAAAGGGGCCATCGTCAGTATCGGATCGGATGCAGGAAGGATGGGCGAATACAGGGAAGCCATCTATGCCGGATGCAAGGGGGGTGTTATTGCCCTCACCAAGGCATTGGCAAGGGAAGTGGGTAGATTCGGGATAAGATTAAATGTTGTCTGCCCCGGTTTGACCGTTCCCCAGGAGAAAGAGGCAGTTGGTGAGAAAAGTCTGTGGTCCGGTGAGATGATGGATATGTTTACCCCCGAGGCACAGGCGAAGGCGGCAAAGGCATACCCCCTGCGCAAGATTGGAAAAGCAGACGATGTTGCCAATGCCGTTGTCTTTATGGCATCTGACCGCGCAGGCCATATCACCGGCCAGACGCTCAGTGTCAGCGGCGGATACACCATGATGTAGCCTTGCAAAAAACAGGAAAGCGAGTCAGCAGGCTGATTACTTCTTAAGAAGGAGGATTTGTTTTATGGACTTAAAAGTTGTTCTGTATGAGAAGAAAGATCGTGTCGCCATCATCACTCTGAACTATCCGGAGAGGTTGAATGCCCTCAGTGATCAAATCCGTGCGGACTTGAGGAGGGCATATGAAGAGGCGCTCAACGACCGGGAAGTGGGCGCCGTCATCCTGACAGGAGCAGGAAGGGCTTTCTGCGCCGGAGCGGATATAAGCGGGTTTAAATTCGATATACCGAGCATCCGCAGGTTTATGGGGGATGTCATGCCCTTCCTGGCGATGCTCGAGAAATTCCCCAAGCCGGTTATCGCCGCGGTAAACGGTCTTGCCCTGGGCGGCGGTTTAGAACTTGCCATTTCCTGTGATATAATCATCGCCTCTGAGAAGGCGAAGTTCGGAGTGCCGGAGGCGGCTATAGGTCTGGTCCCCGGTTTTGCTATTCTCCGCCTCCACCAGATTGTAGGGAGGGCAAAATCTAAGGAGTTAGCCATGACCTGCGACCAGATCACCGCCGAAGAGGCCCTGAGGATAGGAATGATAAATAAAGTGGTGCCTCACGAGAGCCTTATGGATGCCGCGATGGAGATGACTCAGAAGATCTTATCCAAGGCCCCTCTGGCCGTAGAGTTAATAAAAGCATCCGTCAACAGGGAACTCCATGGAGAAGAACTGGCTTACGCGCAAGAAGCCCTTGGTTTCCTCTTTAAGTCAGAAGATGCAAGGGAAGGTATGGATGCCTTCCTGAATAAGAGAAAACCTGACTTTAAAGGGTTGTAATTTGAACTACTCAGGAGGAATTTCCCCATGGATTTTAAGTTAACAGAAAAACAGCAGCAATTTCGAGAAGAGGTGCGGGATTTCCTGAAAGCAGAAATGGCCAGGGGAATTTACCCCTTCGGGAGTATACACCTGGCGGGGGCTCTTTCGAGGGAATTCTCTAAGGAGGTCTCCCGGAAGGGCTGGATAGGACTTGCCTGGCCTAAAGAGCACGGGGGGCAGGGATTGGGATACACCGATCGTATAATCATGCTGGAAGAGATGTTCCGGGTGGCTGCCCCGATGGCGTATCACTACATGGGAGATCGTCAGGTCGGTCCCGGACTCATACACTTTGGGTCCGATTTTTTGAAGAGGGAGTTTTTACCAAAAATCCTCAATGCCGATGCTTGTTTTGCCCTTCTCTTCAGCGAACCTGAAGCAGGATCAGATCTGGCCAATTGCAAGACAACAGCCGTAGAGGAGGGGGATCATTTTATCATCAACGGGCAAAAGATATGGACGTCAGGTGGACATTACGCCGAATGCGGTTGGGTGCTTGCAAGAACCAACTTCGATCCCAGCATTTCGAAATATAACTCCTTCAGTGAAATTATCGTGGACATGAAGAGTCCCGGGGTTACTATCCGTCCTATTATAAACATTGTGGGCGCCCACTCTTTTAACGAGGTATTTTTTGATAACGTCAAGGTCGGGAAGGGGTATCTGGTAGGTAAAAAGGATAATGGATTCCGCCAGATCATGACCAATCTGGATTATGAAAGGGCAGGCATTGATCGGCTCATGCAAAACTACCGGGTCAAGGAAGTCCTGTTGGAGTATGTGAAGACAAACAAGAGAAACGGCCGGCCTCTTTCAGGTGATACGTTGATCAGGGATACGGTGGCAAAGATCGAGGTCGAGTATGAGGTGGCGAGATTATTTGTTTATTATGTCGCCTCTCTCCTGGATCAGGGGAAGATACCGTCTTTCGAGGCGGCAATGGGTAAAACGATATGCACTCTCTTTGAGGCCAAATTGGCCGATGTGGCAACAACGCTGATGGGTTTGCCCGGTCTGCTTATGCCGGGTTCACCGGAGGCTCTTTTCGACGGCGTGGTGTGCGAATCTTATCTCTGGAGCCCCTCGTATACCTTACAGGGTGGCACCGTAGAGGTGCTGAAGAATATCATCGCCCAACGGGGGCTGAAAATAGGCGGCAAATAGTTTTCTTAACTTAACAAAGTAGGAGGAGTTCCATGGACTTTAATTTTAATGAGGACCAGAGGATCTTAACAGATATGGCAAGAAAGTTTTTTGAGAAAGAAGCCCCCAAATCTCTGGTGAGGGAGACGATGCACGATCGTAAAGGGTACTCTCCTCCCATGTGGCAGAAGATGAGCGAACTCGGCTGGATGGGACTTGCCTTTGATGAGAAATACGGCGGTTACGGGGGTAGTTTCCTGGAAGTTGCCATTATCTTTGAAGAGATGGGAAGGGCGGCGGTTCCGACTCCCTTCTTCTCCACGGTAATTCTCAGTGGTCTTTTGCTCCAGGATTCCGGCTCAGAGGAGCTTAAGCGGAAGCATCTGACGAAGATAGCGGGAGGGGAATGTATCTCCACCCTCGCGCTGGTCGGGAAGTCAGGGGTCTACAGCAAGGAGGAGATAGGACTGGAAGCCAAGGCGGTGGGAGATCACTATCTCATCAACGGGGCGGCATCTTTCGTACCCTATGCCCATGTGGCAGACAACATCATCTGTGCGGCAAGAACGCCCCCGGCAAGTGGTGAAGGGGTAACGCTTTTCATCATCGCCGGCAAAGCAGAAGGGATAGAGATAATTCCCTTAAAAACCATTGTCGGAGAAGGTGTTGACTGTGTGGTGAACATGAGAGACGTAAAAGTAAACCAGGGACAGATTCTTGGAGAACCGGGGAAGGGATGGGAATGTATCGAAAGATTGTGGCCCAAAATCGCCGTGGCGCTCAGCTGCAAGTGTGTCGGGGGGATGAAGAAGGCGATGGAGTTGACCATTGCCCATGTAAATGAGAGGGTACAATTTGGAAAGCCCCTGGCTGCACTCCAGGTTGTCCAGCATATGTGTGCGGAAATGTTCATAAAGTCTGAAACATCGAGACATGCTGCATACCATGCGGCCTGGCTCATCAGCGAGGGGCTTGATTGCGAGAAAGAAGCCGCTATTGCCAAGGCCTGGTGTGGGGAAGCCTTCAAGGATGTGACAAAAATCGCCCATCAGCTTACCGGAGGCATCGGTTTTACCGAAGAATTTGACCTCCATCTCTACACCAAGAACGCAAAGAATCTGGAATTGTTGTTTGGGGATGGGGTTTTTCATAGAAATGTAGTGGCAGGAAGAGTCGGACTGTAGTTGCCGTGAAAGCCGGATAGAAGGCTCTAAGGGTTAATTGATTTGAAGATAAAGATTGATCTGCATACACACTGCATGGAAGCAACGTGCGATTTCATTCCCCGGGTGGAAACGGTAAAAAAGATTATCGAACAGATAAAGAAGAAAGGTCTGTCAGGGGTTGCGGTTACTGAACATTGCAATAAGGATTATGGATTCAGAGTAAAAGAGATAGCCGACAAATATTTCCCCCAGGAGGGGATTATAATCATTCCGGGCCAGGAAATTCACCTCCATAGAGAACACGTGGTGGAATTATTCCTCCGGGATAGGGTCTTCAGGTTCTGTGCGCACCCTTTCTTCGGGAACGGTTTTGATGATTTCCTCGACAAAGAGGGGGGAAATATCCATGGGATCGAAATAAAGAACGGTTCCTGGCAGCTACAAGAGGATAGGGTAAGGGAAGTAGCCGGAAGGTACAATCTCCTCCTTCTGGAGAACAGCGATGCCCACTCTGTAAGGGATATAGCTTCTCATTATAACGAAATAGATCTCGAAGATCTCTATCGTTCCGCAGAGGTTTCCGGTTACTGATAACTACCGGCTTCATTTTTAGCGCGGACGTATGCGCCGGTAAACTAAATTAAGGAGCTTCATTATGGGAGAGGATTTGAGAAATCAAGAGAAAGTGGAAAAACTGTATGAGGAGGCAAGGTCTGCACTGTCTGCAAGATACTATCTGGATGCGGAAAGGTTTTTTAAGCAGGCATTGGAATTGCTGAAAGAGGCTAAAGATGAAAGCAAAGCCTCCGCATGTGAGAGAGAAATTGAGAACGTCCAGAAGGAAAACGCCTCCTGCTCGCCTGTTCCGGCCATAGATTACCATGCCCACCCCATGTTCCGGGATGACCTGAGGAAGAATCCGGGACTTTTTATGGCCGCCAAACACTTCAGACTGAAGGATGAGCTTATCCCGAAGGGTCTCGATGATATGTTGGAGGACATGGATAAGGCCAACGTGGAAAAGGCAGTAATAATGAGCCTGGATAGCTCCGCCTCTGAACACTGGGCATTGAAAAGATCTATGTTGAGTAACGACGAAGTAGCAAAACTGGTCTCCCGTTATCCGGACAGATTCATCGGTTATGGCTCGGTAGATCCGCGGAGAAAAGATGCGGTGGAGGAGACGGAGAGGTGTATCAAGGAACTGAAGCTCAAGGGGATGAAATTCCACCCCGCCGCGGTAAGTACCTATCCCAATGACGAAAAGCTCTTCTATCCCATCTATGAGAAGTGTGTGGAATTCAATGTCCCCGTGCAGAGCCACTGTGGAACGACAGGGATGTACTTCACAAAAATCAAGTATATGATGCCTCTCCTGTATGACGACGTAGCTGTGGATTTTCCCACGTTAAAGCTGGTGCTTCTCCACTTCGGTGTCGGGGGATGGCATGACCAGGCCATGTCTCTGGCCTTCAGGCATCCCAATGTCTATCTCGATATATCAGGTGCTTCTCCGAGGATATATCCGCAAAGTCTTATTGTTTCCGCCAATACCCCCTTCTATCAGGGGAAGATTCTCTTCGGAACGGACTACCCCTTTGTGGGCATGCAGTCGTGGTTTAAGGCATTCAAACAACTCAAGGGGTTCGGCTGGAGCGAGGAGACCCAGAGAAAGGTATTGAGGGACAACTGTATACATCTACATGATTCGGCGCCCGTTTCACCCCTTGATATCTTAAGAGGGGAAGGCATTGACGTCCCTCCTGGCGCCAGGAGATAGTAAAACTGCAATTAAAGATACGATTTACGAGAAAAGTGGCAGGAGGTAGATAGAGGTAATGAGCGCGAAAAAAACAGAAAGAAGTTATGAAGAGATATATCAAGAATACCGGGGGAGAAGAGAAAAGATAGAAAAAATGGGCGGAGACAAGGCCGTCCAGAAACAGCACGAGGAATCGAAGTTGACCGCCCGGGAAAGATTGGACTATTTTTTTGATCAGGGGACCTTTACAGAGATCGGTTTCTTTGTGGAACATCGCACCACCGCCTTCGGGCTGGACAAAAAAGAGATCCCCGCGGAGGGTGTCGTCATTGGTTTTGGAAAGGTCAACGGCAGACACGTCATGGCCGCTGCCGAGGATTATACCTCCATGGCCGGCACTTTTGGCGAATACCATGGGAAAAAATTTTCGGAAGCCATTAAGATGGCAAAGGAGAAGGGGGTCCCCTTCGTGGGATTGAACGATTCAGGGGGGGCCCGGCTTCAGGAGGGAATGGATACCCTGCAGTCCTATGCCTGGCTGTTCAGGGAACAGATTCTCGCTTCGGGTATCATTCCCCAGATTGCTGTCATCATGGGGCCATGCCTGGGGGGACAGGCCTATCATCCTATCATGCAGGATTTCCTCATTCAGTGTAAAAACACGGGCTTTATGGGGATAGCCGGACCGGCCTTTGTCAAGACTCAGTTAGGCGAGGAGATCAGCCTGGAAAAACTCTGCGGGGTGCGTGCCCATGCCGTCACCAGCGGTCAGACACACGTGACAGCGGAAGATGATAGAGACGCTCTGGATAAGGTGAAGAAAATTTTGAGCTTCCTGCCATCCAACAACAGAGAGAACCCTCCGGTAACAGATGCAGACGACGACCCGGAGAGGGTCGCTTATGAACTTGATGAGATGCTTCCCGTCCAACCATCTACCCCCTTTGACATGCATAAGGTTATCGAAAGGATCGTTGACAATGGGGAGTTTTTTGAATTTTTCCCGGACTTTGCCCGGAATGTGATTATAGGTTTTGCCCGTTTCCACGGCCGTCCAACGGGTATTGTGGCCAGTCAGTCCAACTGGTTAGGGGGAGTTATTAATTGTGACGCTGCCGATAAAGTTGCCAGATTCGTCAGATTCTGTGACCTCTTTAATATTCCCCTCGTAAATCTCCACGATACCCCTGCTTTTATGATCGGTTCCAGGGAAGAACACAAGGGGATTTTAAGGCATGGGGCGAAGATGCTCTATGCCTATATTGACGCTACGGTGCCGAAGATTACCGTTATCCTGCGAAAGTCCTTCGCCGGGGCCTATATCGCTATGTGCTGCAAGGATACGGGGGCTGATTTAGTTTATGCCTGGCCCAATGCCCGTATATCCATTGTAGGGGCGGAGACGGCGGCCAGCGTCATCTTTGCCAGAGAGATCAAAGAATCGGATGATCCCGCCAGGGTGAAGGAGGAAAGGATCGAAGAGTATCGCAGGACTTATGAGAATCCATACGAAGGGGCGAAACGCGGATATATAGACGACATCATCATGCCTCACGATACGAGAAAATTCATCGTCCGTTCTCTGGACATACTGAAAAATAAAACGGAAGCTCGACCCTTCAGAAAATACTCGAACATAAACCTCTAATCACCCTAATCCTCTCCCACGGAGGGGCGAGGGGAGGCTGACAGAGGACACATTGCGAGGGCTAACGAGATGGGAACGGATAATATTGTCTTTCTCGAAGTTATCGAGTGGTTTGACGAAACGGGCAAGGAATTGGTGCACAGGATTCCGGAGAAAGGTTCCGGTGAGATCAAGTGGGGCGCCCAACTGACCGTGAGGGAAAGCCAGATAGCGGTCTTTTTCTACAATGGGAAGGCCTATGATGCCTTCGGTCCGGGCAGGCATACCCTGAAAACCGCCAATATTCCCATCCTGACGAAGGTACTCAGTCTGCCCTGGGGGATGACCAGTCCACTCAGGGCAGAAGTCTATTTTACCAACATGAAGGTTTTCCCCAATCTGAAGTGGGGGACACGTGATCCCGTTGCCTTCAGAGATGCGGAACTGGGCTTGATCCGCCTCCGGGCCTTTGGTGTCTTCAATATCCATGTTATACAGCCGCTTCTCTTCATCAACAGCCTCGTAGGAACCCAGGGAATGTTTACCACCGGGGAGATTGAGGAATACCTGAACCGGGTCATCGTCTCACGTTTTAACGATTTCATGGGAGAGAAAATTGACACCATCTTCAATCTCCCCGCCCGGTATAATGAACTCTCCGAGGAACTGAAAAGACTCCTGCAGGCTGATTTCACCCATTTTGGCCTGGCGCTTACGGAGCTATACATCGTCTCTATCACGCCGCCTTTAGAGGTTCAGAAGGCCATTGATGATAAGAGCAGACTTGGTGTCTTTGACGACCTCAATAAGCTCTTGAAGATGAAGGCCGCCATGGCTATGGAGAATGCCTCTCAGACACAGGGCGAGACAGGCGCCGGTCTCGGTATGGGAATGGGGTTTATGATGCCGGCTATGTTTGCCGATGCCTTTAAAACATCCTCTTTCTGCAATCAATGTGGTGAAAGAGTTTAACTGGCAGATCGAGCATAACTGCCCGCAGTGCGGGGCGCCTGTGATTCTCGATGAAACGGACCGTCTCCTTACCTGTCCCTATTGCCGAACACGTCTCTACCTCGCCACGACCGGATATTTTCAGTATCACCTCCCTCTGCCGGAGGCAACCTCCAGAGAAGTCATATATATCCCTTACTGGCGATTAAAGGGTCTCTTCCTGTCCGTTCAGGATAGGGAGATAAGCAGCCGTTTCGTTGATACCAGTTTACTGGCCTTAACATCAGGAGTCTTTCCCCTTTCGCTCGGACTGAAGCCGCAAGTTCTCAAATTGAAATTTGTTTTGCCGGAAATCAGGGGACAGTTCATCGCCCCTTACCTGCCTGTACCGGAAGTGATAAACAGTTTCCAGAGAAGAGCAGCATCGTCATTTCACCAGGCCTTCATCGGCGAGGTGGTGAGTCTGATCTATTCTCCAGTGTACATAGAGAATGACAACCTATACGATGCCCTTCTCAGGAGACCTGTGGCGCCATGGAAGAGGGAAGACATGGATCTTCCTGTCTCGTCTCCCGGGCAATGGGGTCTGCAATTCATTCCCACCCTGTGCCCGCGGTGTGGTTGGGACCTGGAAGGGGAGAAGACCTCTTTGGTACTCCTCTGCAGGAACTGCAATTCTGCATGGAACTGTCCTACAACGGCATTTGAACCTCTTTCATTTACTGTGATGGAACCGGGTGCCAACGGTCCATTATACTATCTTCCCTTCTGGAGGTTAAAGGTCGCTATTGGAGGTATCAAACTCACATCATACGCAGACCTGATCCGGTTGGGAAACCTGCCCAGAGCCATTACCGATGCCTGTGAGGAGAAAGCCTTCTATTTCTGGTCCCCTGCCTTCAAAGTCAATCCCACCCTTTTCTTAAGATGGGCAAGACAGATGACTGTCTTCCAACCGGAAGGCAGGGTAAATGAGACGCTTCCCCAAGAGTTTTATCCGGTTACTCTCCCCGCCCAAGAAGCCTTAGAAACTGTAAAAATCACCATGGCGAGCATCATCGCAGATAAAAGGGTTATTTCCCCCCTTCTCCCTAAAATCCAGACAAGATTGGAAGAATCTCACCTCGTTTACCACCCTTTTACTATAGGTCATCATGAGCTTATCCATACTTATATAGGGATGGGCATTGATAAAAAGGCCCTTACCTATGGTATAGGGCTGTAGCCCTGTTTCCCTGTGGCTTATACCATTTCGCTTTCTTTGGCTAACTTTGTTGGCTTCGTCGTCGGCGTCCTCGACGTATTAGTAATATGCCTGCGGCGACTCCTCCTTGCCGCCGCGTTATCCTTTGAAAGCGAAATGGTATTAACATGCCGGAGATTTACTTTTCCCCCAAAAAAGACTTTTCCCTTGACATACAAACGCGTTCTCCATTATTCTCACCGTATCCAAATAGTAATTTTCACCAGCACTAAAATCAGTTAAGAACCGAATATAAGTCTATGGCCTGCATTAAACGATGACTTTTTCAATAGCCAATGAAGGCATCTCAGGCAGATGTCAGTGAGTAGACGGTTCGCATGGCAGACAATTCTTACAGAGATATTATAGATAAGCTTGCTCAGCTCTACGTAGCGGATGACCGCCCTTGGCTGGTAGGGTTCAGCGGCGGCAAGGATAGCACTATGCTCGCCTCGCTGATTTTTAACTCTGCCCTGTCTGTCCCCACCGCACAACGGAAAAAGCCTATAGCTGTCCTCTGCACGGATACGCGCATAGAAATCCCCGCTATTGCCGAAATAGTCGAAGGTACATTGTCAAGGATGCATAAGTTCTCCCAGCAGAAGGGGCTCAACATCGAGGTCAATCTGCTCAAGCCGCCGCCCGAACAGTCGTTTTGGGTGAACATCATTGGGCGGGGCTATCCTCCGCCCAACCGCACCTTCCGCTGGTGCACGCAACGCCTGAAGATCGACCCCGTGACCGTTTTTGTGAATCAGCGGCTCGGCCATTGGAGCGAGGCGATCCTGCACCTGGGGGCGCGTCGGGCGGAAAGTTCCACCCGGGCACAAACCATGGCAGGCCGCAAAGCCCGCAATGGTTTGCTTCGACACCCCGACCTGCCGCATGTCTGGGTGTCTAATCCTATTGAGTTCCTCACTACTGAGGAGGTATGGGCATACTTACTGCAAAAACCGAACCCCTGGGGTAGCGACAATCGTATTCTCTATAAGCTTTACGCGAACGCTTCCAATGGCGAATGCCCTATTCAGATTGACACCAGTACCCCTGCATGCGGCCACTCCCGCTTCGGCTGCTGGACCTGTACCGTTGTAGATCGGGACAAGGCAAGCGAAGGACTCCTTGCCGCCGGTGATGAACGGATGGAACATCTTATCGAGTTCCGCGAAACGCTCCTGGAATTCCGTAACCCTGACAATGGCTGGCGAGACAACCGCCGCATGAATGGCAACGAACGTCCTGGGCCACTGCTCATCAAAGGCCGCCGCGAACTCCTGAAACGCCTGCTCAAGTTGCAGGAAAAAACCAGCATGATACTCATTACGTCCGAAGAGCTCCTTTTGGTCCAACAGTTGTGGAAAGCGGCACGAAACCCCGATGACGGTTGGGGTGTCTCCCGTATCCTCAACAAACAGCGAGGTATCGTTATGAACAATGATCTCAATGAACTGAACCGCCTTCGTGAAATGGAAGAAGAAGTTGCCCAGGAACTTAGCATCCGTGCAGACACGTTGCGCCGCATGCTCGCCAAAGTAGAGGAATATAGCGAAAGCCATCGTGCTCACGGTTTGCCTGACGACCTTCTTAATATCCTCAAAGATGATCTTGACGCTACTATAAACGTGGGATCAAATCATTTGCGAACACCCATAGGAATAGGTGAAAGCTGATTGCCGCCGAATCTCTTAACGGTGAGTGCTACATTTGGAGCAAAGCGCCCCCCAACAAGCCCTTCCAGCCGACGCCGAGGACGGCGCGGCTGAAGGGCTAACGTTGGCGCTCCGTTGCGCGGAGCGCCAATGCCCCGCGGATCAAGCGGAGACTTCGTACCTCTTTATAAAACGGCCAATATACCTTCCCAGGATAAACGGAGCATGACTTCACTTATATCGTTGTATAGTGTTGTTAAGGCCATATCTGTTCCTTACGGACGAAGGTCATCAGGCAGATTGATCAAGGGGCCGCCAAATCCAGTAACAGTCGGCGAGTTCTACATCCAGGCGACAGACTTTTGGGATGCAGTCAAGGCGAGTTTTCCACAAGTTGCGGAGGTTTTTAACTCCAGACCTGAAGATGAGACGGTGGCTAAGTACAGACACGAGAATGGCGGCCATTTCCTTTTCAGACCGTTCTGTTTAGTCGTATTTGCAAAAACAGTACGCGTGCTGATGAGTCGCGGTTTCTCAATAGCTGATTCTCTAAAAGTTCTTGCGGGTATCCAGATGGACATTGGCAAAGACCCATGGTGTCACGTGGTATGGAACCCAAATAAGCGCACTATGATTAATAAGAACGAGCCATTGATCAGAAACTTGCTACTAAGCTTGACCGGGCAACCATTGTCACCCAATGATTTCGACCTTAATGTAGAGTACAAAAAGACGGTTGGTGAAGCACAGACCTCGTTTCGCCCTTAGGCGCAGCGGCACTAAGAGCGGAGTGCGTAGACCTTATCCAACAGTACAGAACATATTTTCTGCACCTCGTCCTGGATAGTGACTTTCCCCAACGAGAATCGAACAGATTGCATGCTGCTATCCGCCTCTTGTTTCATAGCCCTAATCACGTGCGATGGTTCATCTGAATCGGCAAGGCAAGCCGACCCGGATGATGCGCAGATGCCTTCCTGATCCAGCAGTATAAGCAGGGCTTCGGATTCGATACCATGGAAGGTAACGTTGGTCGTGTTTGCCAGGCGTTGGGTTTTGTGCCCATTCAGCTCGGTGTTTGGAATCAGGCTGAGAATCCCTTCCTCAAGAGCATTCCGTAAAGGTAAATCATAATGTATGCTCAATTACTACAAAAACTCAGCTATGTCCAAATTACTTTTTTATTACTCTTATGCTACCACCACCAGAGGTGGTAGTAGTTGACTTTAAGCGTTCAGTATTCTGCTCGTGCTAACCGAAAATTGACCATCCTGAACATTCACCGTCGTCGCGATATCGCGATACGCATTTTTTTCATGCTCTCTCACCATCACACCTTTTCCCCGTTTTCTCAATATGGAATCGGACAGTGCAATTATAGCTCGTTTCGGAGGATGCCCATAAAAAAACTATCAATTTCATGATTACTTCATCCGTCACGTTACCGGAACTGGCCACGAAATACCCACGAGCCCATATATGCCGACCCCAAAATGTACGACTCAAGCTCTTGAATTCCATCATCATCTTGCGAGACGTCTTCCCCTTGATTGACTGAACCAGATGACTAACGGAAATATGCGGCGGCACAGACACCAAAAGCATACTAAAGTCTTCGCCTGAAGGCGAGGGTTTTTCTCCCAATCCCCGAGGGGGGACAATAAAGAGAAAAAACTTGTAACTGTTCAGGTAGCCACCAAGGCACTAAGACACGAAGGATAGATATGAGTTTTTCCACTTTGTCTGAAAAGGAAGAAGGCATTGCAAGAAAAATAGTAGATGCGGCATACACCGTACATAAAATACTTGGACCGGGTTTGCTTGAGAGAGTTTATGAAGTCTGTTTCTGTCATGAGCTTTCTAAACGAGGATTAAAATATCAAAGGCAGGCAG
>MNZP01000099.1:0-10548 GCA_001873675.1 Syntrophaceae bacterium CG2_30_49_12
AGAAGGGTTTTTTATAGCAGCAGGGAACTCATGCCTTGGGTGTAAAGAGGAAAAATGGTGGACAATAGAAGGGTGGAAGAAGGATCAGGGGATCGATATCTATGATAAAATGAACGAATCTTATAAGGAAATCACCTTCCATGATTATTTCCTGAAGGGGAATAAACTTGAGGGAGGAAGGTCGAAGATACTTTATATGGCCTGTTACGACCTGGATGAGTTTAAGAAATTTCTTTTTAAAACCAGGTTTTTTGATATCTATGATGTGGAAAGTGGGATTATTGAAAGAATAAAAGAAGACGAGGAAGAACTCCTAAGTTTTGGATATAGATGGGTAAGATTCAATCTCTTCGGGGAAGATACATTAAGACTCAAAGATAAAACATTTGATAAGATTTTGCAGGCCAAGAGGAAGGAATCTCTAAAGAATTAGAGAGCCAGGCAAAGAAAGGATTAATCCATGTTAATGGATATGGGTGTCGTAGAACCTGTTAAGCGTACGCTGGATTCCAAATTCAAATTCGGATGTCATAATGATATAAGCTGCTTTAATAGCTGTTGTAGCCGTACAAGTATAATTCTTACCCCCTATGACATCGTAAGGATAAAAAATAGGTTGGGAATCTCTTCAGGAGATTTCCTCGAGAAATACACCTACACCTATATTGATGAAGGGAACTCACATCCTTATGCAGTGCTTAAGGTGATGGATGATAATAAAGGGGGATGTCCCTTTGTTACACCTGAGGGCTGCAGTATTTATGAAGACCGGCCTTCTAACTGTCGCTATTATCCTGTCGGTCAAGGTCTCATGATAATGGGCGGAGAGGAAGGGCCGGTAAATGAAGAATTTTACTTCTTTATAAGAGATCCAAATTGTCTTGGCTATCAGGAGGGCAGAGAGTGGACAATAGAGAGTTGGAGGATCAACCAGGGAGCTGACATTTATGATGAGATGACAAGGGAGTGGATGGAGATCCAGTTGAGGAGGGGCGCATCTGGGGAGCCCAAACTTGACGAGAAGAAACAGGCCATGCTTTACATGGCAAGTTATGATTTAGATAAGTTCAAAAGATTTATTTTTGAGAGCAAATTTCTCGATCTTCTTGAGATTGATAAGGTGGAGGTCGAAAAGATAAAAACTGATGAAATCGCACTGATGAAGTTTGGATTCAAATACCTGAAATACATCCTGATGCTTGAGGAAACGTTGAAAGTAAAGGAAGAATCATTGCCGTCCCAACGTTAGTCAAATAAATTAATTTCTGAGGGAATAATAAAAGGAGGGACGCGCTCTGTCGCGTCCAAAGTAAGGAGGAAACATGGCGGATACAAAGGTTTCTGACGGAGATGTTCTTGTTATAGGAGGAGGGATCAGTGGGCTTACCACGGCCGTCGAAGCTGCGGAAGTGGGGTGCAGGGTTATCCTCGTGGAGAAAGAGCCTTCTCTCGGGGGAAGGGTGGCCAGGAACAATAAGTACTATACCAAGCTCTGCCCTCCATCTTGTGGACTGGAGATAAACTTCAAGAGAATAAAGAAAAATCCCAATATTCAGTGTCTCACCCTGTCGGAGGTAGAGGCGATCTCCGGGGGGGAGGGGAATTACGAGGTGACTATCAGGATAAATCCCCGGTACGTTAATGAGAACTGTACCGCCTGCGGAAAATGTGCCGAGGTGTGTGTTACAGAGATACCAAATGAGTTCAACCTTGGGATGGATAAAATCAGAGCTGCTTACCTTCCCCATCCGATGGCGTTTCCTATGAGATATGTTATAGCTCCTGAAATTATCGGGACGGAAGAGGTGAAGAAGTGTCTCGATGCATGTAAATACAACGCCATTGATCTCGATATGAAGCAGGAGACCGTCAAGGTGAAAGTAGGGGCGGTTGTTGTCGCTACAGGCTGGAATCCGTATGATGCGGCAAAAATTGACAACCTTGGTTTCGGCAAATGCCGGAATGTGATCACCAATGTAATGATGGAAAGGCTGGCATCTCCTTCCGGACCGACAAAGGGGAGGATAGTCAGGCCTTCTGACGGGAAAGAGGTGAAAACTGTTATCTTTGCCCAGTGTGCCGGCTCCCGGGATGAGAATCATCTTGCCTACTGTTCAGGTGTGTGCTGTCTGGCTTCCCTCAAACAGGCCACCTATGTGAGGGAGCAGTACCCGGATGCAAAAGCGACGATCTTTTACATTGATGTCAGGGCCCTCGGTAACTATGAAGACTTCTACACGAAGGTGGCAGGTGACGAGAATATATCTCTCATTAAGGGAAAGGTAGCCAGGGTGGAAGAGGACCCGACCACTGCCGACGTGGTGGTGGAAGCGGAAGACACGCTGACAGGCGATAAGATCAAGGCCAGGGCGGACATGCTTGTTTTAGCCACGGGAATGGTTCCCAGTGCGCCGGGAGGTAACATCGCCGTAACGTATGACGAGTTTGGCTTTGTCGTCTCTGATCCGTCCATAAGAGGTATATACGGCGTCGGCTGCGCCAGGAGACCTACAGGGGTTGCGCAATCGGTTCAGGATGCCACAGGAGCAGCGCTAAAAGCTATGCAGAGTATGGTAAGGAGGTAACTATATGGATAAGAAGGTCGGGGTTTATATATGCACTGGTTGTGAAATCGGGGAATCTCTTGATGTTCCCGCCCTTTCTAAGGTGGCAACTTCTGAATACAAGGTTCCTATATGTAAAAACAACCCGATGTTATGCGGTAAGGAGGGTTCTTCTCTCATCACTGCCGATATGGAGAAGGAAGGGGTCAATACGGTAGTTATCGCTGCCTGTTCACCGAGAGAAAAAACCGATGTCTTCACGTACGATCCCACTTCTGTCTGTATGGAAAGGGTAAACTTGAGGGAACATGTTGTCTGGTGTCATCCCTCTCAGGATGAAGATACCCAGATGCTGGCGGGAGACTACCTGAGAATGGGGATCATTAAGGCCCAGAAGATGGCCCCCCTGGAACCTTTCAGTGAACAGATAGATAAGACCATCCTTGTCGTGGGTGGTGGGATAACGGGGATGACATCGGCGCTCGAGGCGGCAAAGGCCGGATACGATGTTGTTCTCGTCGAGAAGGCCCCTGAATTAGGGGGGTGGATGAAAAGACTTTGGAAGCAGTATCCGAAAAGCCCGCCTTACCTGGAACTCCAGCCTACAGGAGTTGATGAAAAGATCAAAGAGGTGATGTCCCACACAAAAATCAAGGTATATACAGGGGCTAAGATAGAAAAGACAAAAGGCGCCCCCGGTCTCTTTGATGTTACCATAAGTCAGAACGGGAAATCAGAGACCATAAGAGTAGGGGCAATCGTGGAGGCTGCCGGTTGGCAACCGTACGATGCCACGAAACTTGATTCTTTAGGTTTTGGCAAATATGCAAATGTCGTGACCGGGATCATGGTAGAGGAGATGGCAGCGAAGGGGAAATTTACCCGTCCCTCTGATGGAAAAGAGGCAAAGAGCGTGGCCTTTATCCAGTGTGCCGGCTCCAGGGACAAAGACCACCTCCCGTACTGTTCCTCTTACTGTTGCCTTGCCTCGTTGAAACAGGCAAAATATATAAGAGATAAGGACAGTGACGCAAAGGTTTACATACTATACAAGGATATAAGGACCGTCGGTCAGTATGAGATCTTTTATAAAAAGGTTCAGGAAGACCCCGGCATCTTTCTGACAAAGGGTGAGATTGCCGGTATCTCTGAGGATGCTGAGAAGAATCTTGTTATTGACGTGGATAACACCCTCCTGGGTGGGAAGATACAGGTAAAGGCGGAGATGGTAGTCCTGGCGACGGGGATGGTTCCCGCGGCAGGGATTGAGATGAAAGCGGCGATACCGGAAGAGGCAGAGAAGACCTGTGAGGAAAAAAAGGAAGAGGGAAAAGACCTCCCCGCGGATACTATTATCCCCTCGGATATTCTGAACCTCGAATACAGGCAGGGGCCGGAACCACCCGCCCTGAGATATGGGTTCCCCGATTCACACTATATATGCTTTCCCTATGAAACGCGCAGGACGGGCATTTACGCCGCCGGATGCGTAAGACAACCGATGGATAGCGCTGCCTGCATGGATGATGCGGGAGGGGCTGCATTTAAAGCTATACAGTGCGTTGAACTTACCGCCCAGGGGAAAGCGGTCCATCCAAGAGCGGGGGATATGAGCTATCCGGAGTTATACATGTCGCGGTGTACCCAGTGCAAGAGGTGTACCGAGGAGTGCCCCTTCGGTGCGTACAACGAGGACGAAAAGGGCAATCCGTTGCCCAACCCCACCAGATGTCGCAGGTGTGGTATCTGCATGGGGTCATGTCCGGAGAGGATCATTTCTTTCAAGGACTATTCCGTGGACATTATGGGGTCCATGGTAAAGGCCATAGAGGTCCCGGAAGAGGACGAGGAAAAACCGAGAATTGTAGCCTTTCTCTGTGAAAACGACGCCTATCCTGCCATGGATATTGCAGGCCGAAAACGTCTATCCTACAATCCCTATGTAAGGGTTATTCCCTTAAGATGTCTGGGTAATGTTAATCTCGTATGGATTGCCGATGCCCTCGGGAAGGGTATAGACGGGGTTCTCCTGATAGGGTGTAAATATGGCGATGATTATCAATGTCACTTCATCAAGGGAAGCGAACTGGCAAATTACAGGATGGAGAAGATCAAAGAGACCCTGGACAGGCTTCGCCTTGAATCTGAAAGGATACGCATCCTGGAGCTTTCGCTCGACGAATACGATAAACTGCCGGGGATCTTCGATGATTTCCTCGAAAAAATAGAAGAGCTTGGTCCAAACCCGTATAAGGGTTTCTAGGTTTTTAGGAGGGCCACGCTTCGTCGTGGCTACATCGGCGGCCACGACAGAGCGTGGCCCTCCTCAGTTAACAGGGGTGAGGTGGAAAAATGGCAGAGAGACAAATCATAGAACCCGATATGGATTTTGTTAGGGAGGTGGAAGGTCTTGGAGGGGACACACTGAAAAAGTGTTTTCAATGCGCCACATGTTCTGTTGTGTGCAATCTGACCCCGGAAAAGAAGCCTTTCCCGAGAAAAGAGATGATCTGGGCTTCCTGGGGGCTGAAGGAGAGGCTCCTTTCCGACCCCGATGTATGGCTCTGCCATCAGTGTAATGATTGTTCCACCTACTGTCCCCGGGGGGCGAAACCCGGGGATACCCTCGCCGCGGTGAGAAACTACAGTTTTATGCACTACGCCTCTCCGCAATTTTTGGGCAAGGCCCTCGGCAAGGCAACGTATCTCCCCCTCCTCCTGGCCTTTCCGGTTATCCTTCTTCTCTTTCTTATGGGGATTACCGGCCATCTTAATATACCTGAAGGCGAGATCGTATTTGCCAAGTTTATCCCCCATACCATTGTGGACCCTGTTTTTATGGCCGTTTCCATTCTGGTCGTGATATCCATTGTAAGAGGGATATCACGATTCTGGAATGGCCTTAAAGTCGGCGTACATCCTCTAAACTCTCAGAATATTATATCCGGGGGAGATTTTGTAAAGTTACATGTCATTCCTATCCTGGTGGAGATATTAAAGCATTCCCGATTTAAGAAATGTGAGAGAAGCAGCTTCAGGTATCTTGCCCACCTGTTGATCTTTTACGGATTTATCGCCCTGGCGGCAGTGACGGGAATGATATTTTTAGGGACGTACCTACTTGGTACAGAACTTCCCCTTTCCATGTATAACCCGGTAAATATCCTGGCCAACTTGGGGGCGCTTTCCCTTTTTATCGGTTGCACGATAGTAATTTCCAACAGATTAAAGGAAAAGGAGGATAAAAGCAGGAGCGCATATTTCGACTGGGTATTTATCATCATGGTCTATCTGGTGACAATTTCCGGTATACTTACCGAGGTCACGAGACTTGAGCGTTTTGCCGTTTTAGCCTACTGGCTCTATTTTATTCATCTTGTCCTGGTATTTTATCTTCTTGCCTATCTGCCATTTTCCAAGTTTGCCCACCTAGTCTACAGGACAGTTGCCATGGTCTATGCAAGCTATGCACAGAGGGAAGTAGAACTGCTGTAACTGCCTGTTCCGTTCACCGCAAAGACGCCGAGAACGCATTCGGACGCGACGGAGCCCGTCCCTCCAGAGGGACGGGCCACACTCCGTCGTGGCCATTATGAACTTGTTTGATTCTATTTTCATATAAAAAACTTTAGGCACTTTAAACTTTAGCTCACTTTAGGCACTTAACTTGAGAATCTTGGGTCTTGATTACGGCAGTAAAAGGATTGGTGTGGCGATTTGCGATGAAT
Organism: Syntrophaceae bacterium CG2_30_49_12; assembly: GCA_001873675.1. Classification (GTDB taxonomy): domain Bacteria; phylum Desulfobacterota; class Syntrophia; order Syntrophales; family CG2-30-49-12; genus CG2-30-49-12. Next base: position 6,293 of record MNZP01000099.1, read on the forward strand.
TAGGGATCACTGCTCAGACCCTTGCTACCGTTACGAGAAAAAATCGAAAGCAGGACATGGAGGCGATAGCCGAATTTATCAAAGGATATGGCGTGGAAAAGATCGTTGTCGGTTACCCGGTAATGCTCGACGGCACCGAAGGGATTCAGTGTGAAAAAGTTAATCGTTTTATCAGCATACTTGAAGCCACATTTTCCCTTCCTGTGATCAGGTGGGATGAAACCCTGACTACGAAAGAGGCGGAAGAAATCATTATCAGGGCTAAGGTGCGCAGGAAAAAGATGAAAAATGTGGTGGATAAACTTGCCGCCAGCTTGATCCTTCAAGGATACCTTAATTCCCTCAAACCTTGAGGGAGTTTTTCCCCCATACATATAGGGGCAGTATTCGTAAGATGCTAAAGTTAATCAATAGATATAATATATTTCTTGCTGTCACCGTCATTATAACTCTCATCCTCTTATCTATAACTTTTCTGAACTATACCGTAAGTCCGTCAGACAATAAAAGTAAGACCTCGACAGTTATTATTCCCAGAGGATCCGGTTTTTTAAAAGTTACCGATATTCTCTATAAGGCAGGAATAATAAAATACAGGCCTTTTTTCTGTCTACTGGCCGTATTAGAAAATGCCCCAAAACGCATCAAGGCAGGGGAATATGAGCTGGTAAGTTCCATGTCCCCCATCGAGATCATAGATAAACTTGTCAGGGGGGACATTAAAAGATACCCTGTCCTTATTCCTGAAGACATTACACTACGAGAAATTACTGCCCATCTGGTTTCTCTGGGGCTTGTTAATGAGGGTGAGTTTATGACCCTCGCCTCGGACCCATCATTCCTTGTTTCTCTCGGCATAGATGGCGCCACCGTGGAGGGATATCTATACCCCGACACGTATACGTTTAACCGAGCTATGGGGGCAAGGGAAATCATCGAAACCATGGTACATCAGTTCTGGAAAAAGGTTACCCCGGAGATGATAAACAGAGCAGGAGAACTTGGCCTGACAGTATCAGAGTTTGTGACACTTGCCTCTATCATCGGGAAAGAATCTGGACTCTCAGATGAAAAACTCATAGTGTCCGCCGTTTTTCACAACAGATTGAAAAAGGGCATGAAGCTGCAGAGTGATCCCACAGCGGTCTATGATGTCAAGTATTTTGACGGGAACATTAAAAGAAGTGACTTAAGGAGAAATATTCCTCATAATACATACAAAATAAGTGGCTTACCACCAAGCCCCATTGCAAACCCGGGTATTGATTCGTTATACGCAGCCCTTTGGCCTGCAGACGTTGACTATCTTTATTTTGTGTCCAAAAATGATGGTTCCCACCATTTTTCACCCAATCTTACCGCCCACCACAAGGCTGTCCTCAAATATCAAATTAAAATGAAAAAAAATTAATTTTTTTCTTGACAAGCCCAAAGCTCCTCTCTATAGTCGGCTCAGGTGGAGTAAAGTGGCTCATTGTGGAGGAAAACCTCAGATGTCTGTGTTCAGGGGCCAGCATTACCACAGTATAGATGCCAAGGGAAGGATCATTTTCCCCGCAAAACTGCGCGAGGTCTTTACGGAAAAATATGACAACAGGCTGGTCATCACAAACTGGGACGGTTATCTGATGGTTTTTCCTTATGACGAGTGGAGGGGAATCGAAGAGAAGGTTACTAACTACTCTCTCTTAAGAAAAGAGGTTAGGGCTTTTCAACGCTTTTTCATGTCGGGCGCCGTTGACTGTTCTCTTGACGGCCAGGGAAGAGTTCTCGTCCCGCCTAATCTGAGGGAATACGCAAAGCTCGAAAAAGATATCGTTCTGGCAGGCATGATCAGGGTGATCGAGATATGGAACAGAGAACGTTTCGATGAAGCGATGAAGCGGACAGGCGAAGATATTGACAGTTTCAGCGCGTACATGTCGGATTTAGGAATATAACTCTTCAATCGGCAATTGACCAATGACCGATGACCAATTTCATAAGCCGGTCATGGTAAGGGAGGTCGTTGATTCCCTTTGTTGTAAACGGGGGGGTATCTACCTCGATGGAACCCTGGGAGGAGGGGGACATGCCTATGAGATACTGAAAAAAATATCACCCGATGGCATCCTCATCGGTATTGATATTGATGACGATGCGCTTCTTGAATCCGAGAAGCGATTGAAGCCCTTTGGCAATAGAAAGATTCTGATGAAGGCCAATTATGCAGACATGAGCAATATCTTGGCCGACCTTAATATTTCGAAAGTTGATGGCATTTTCCTTGATTTAGGAGTTTCTTCTCATCAGCTTAAAACGGCAGAGAGAGGTTTCAGTTTTTCCCTGGCCGCACCTCTCGATATGCGCATGGATCATAGCCGTGGCAAAAGCGCTTATGATCTTATAAACACCCTTCCGGATAAAGAGTTAGAAAGAATAATCAGAGATTATGGCGAGGAGATAATGGCGGGAAGGATTGCAAAGGCGATTTCCGCAAGAAGGAAACGGTCTCCGATCAAGACGACGGCTGAGCTTGCCGCCATTGTCGTGGAGTCATTACCTCCCGCGTTCAGACGAAAAAGAATACACCCGGCAACCAAAACATTCCAGGCAATGAGGATAGCTGTCAATAACGAGCTTTTAAACCTTACAAGAGCGATAAATAGCGGTATTGATATGCTGGGCAGGGAAGGAAGGTTTTCTATTATTTCCTTTCACTCCCTGGAAGACAGGATCGTAAAGAACTTTTTCCGCTCCTGGGAAAAGGGTTGTATCTGCCCTCCTGATCTTCCTGTATGTTCATGCCGGAGGAAGACCAAGGTGAAGGTTTTAACCAGGAAACCGGTTATCCCGGGTGAGGCTGAAATTGTGTCCAATCCGAGAGCGAGAAGCGCCAAACTCAGGACGGCCGAGAGGATATAAGCGATGCCGCGAGAAGAAGTTATTGGATATGGTATCCGAGGCAACGAAAGGATGTTTGCCAGAATAAAATACTCCAATTTAATTTTTGTTGCTGTCATTTCCATGGTTGTAATCCTTATTTATGTGTGGTCGCATATCCAGATGAGAGAGTTGGAATACCGGGTGGCGGAAGAAATGAATGTCAGGGAGCAACTCCTCGAAGAGCAGAGAAAACTGAAACTTGAATGTGCAACCCTGCAATCGCCACAGCGTATCGAGGCGATTGCCAGGAACAAATTGCAGATGTCTTACCCGGAAAGGGAGCAGATTGTTCTTCTGAAATAACTGCGGTTGAGGGAGATGATAAAGTGACCATAGAAGCAGAAAAATGGTTAAAATTCAGAACAGTAACGTTACTGGTATTTTTTCTGGTTCTCTTTATTGCCCTAATATCGAGGGCGTTGCAGCTCCAGATCCTTTCCTGCAAAACCCTGAAAACCCTGGCAAAAAAACAGCACAACGTGACCTTGCCACTTCCACCGGAAAGAGGCATCATCTTTGACCGCAGGGGAGAGAAACTGGCGGTAAGTGTCATGGCGTATTCCGTCTGTGCCAATCCATCCAAGCTGAGAAATCCCCGTGAAGTTGCCGGGGAAATAGCCTCCCTTCTCCACAGCGATAAAGATACTATCCTGCAAAAATTAGCGGTTAGAGGGAACTTCTGCTGGCTGGCAAGGAAAATACCCCCTGATGAAGCTACAACCGTAGAGAACCAGAATATTGACGGCATATTCTTAATCAAGGAGCCGAAACGCTTTTATCCGAATGGAGAACTGGCCGGCCATCTCATTGGATTTGTCGGTATGGACTCCGACGGTCTTGAAGGACTGGAACAGAGATATGACCGTTATCTGAAGGGAACACCAGCCAATACAATGATATGCTGGGCAAGAGACGCCAAGGGTAAGAAACTGTATCCCCGGATTGAGAAACCTGTCCTTGTAGAGAATAAAAGTCATAATCTTATTTTAACGATTGACAGCCGAATTCAGTATCTTGTTGAATCTCAGCTCAAGGAGGCTGTCAGGGATAAAGGGGCGAAAGGCGGTTTTGCCATCGTCATGGATCCTAAAACAGGTGAAATACTGGCGCTGGCCAATGAACCGGCGTTTGATCCCAACAGCTGCCATCCTAAGAACTGGAAAAACAGGGCGATTAGCGATTGTTTCGATCCGGGTTCAACTTTTAAACCCTTCCTGGCAGCAGGGGCCCTCGAAGAAGGTGTTGTCAGGGAGACCGACAGATTTAATTGTGAAAATGGGAGATATGTGGTTGGCGGCAGGACTATCCACGAGGCAAACAGAAAGAAATAT
>MNZP01000099.1:10613-11211 GCA_001873675.1 Syntrophaceae bacterium CG2_30_49_12
GAGGCTGGGTAAAGAAAAGTTTTATCAATATATAGAGAAATTTGGATTTGGTTCCAAGACGGGGATAGATCTTCCCGGCGAGTCTACCGGACTTCTCAGGCCATCAGAAAGGTGGAGGAGAATTGATGCGGCGACCATCGCCTTCGGGCAGGGCATCTCGGTTACCGCCATCCAGTTGATCACTGCGTTGTCGGCCATAGCTAATGACGGTGTATTGATGAGACCCTATGTCGTACGAGGATTGGTGGACAGGAAGGGGCAAATTGTAAAGGTGAATAAGCCAACCGTAATCAGGAGGGTTATCTCCCCTGCCACGGCAAAGAGGCTTACCGCGATGCTGACAGATGTGGTAGGCCAGGAGGATGGCACCGGTAAGAATGCACGTATTGTCAATGTGTCTGTAGCCGGAAAAACAGGAACATCGCAGAAATTTGATTTCACCCGTGGCGTTTACTCGTCTGAAAAAGTCAGGACTTCCTTTATGGGGTTTTTCCCTGCCGAGGATCCACAGATAGCTATCCTGGTTACCCTTGATGAACCTCAGAGGGGCAAATGGGGAGGTGTGGCCGCGGCCCCCGTTTTCAAAAATATCGGAGAG
>MNZP01000099.1:11225-15267 GCA_001873675.1 Syntrophaceae bacterium CG2_30_49_12
TTTTAAAACAAATATCAGAGAGACCCCTTTCCCTTCCCCCCTTCTCGAAGAGGAAAAGATCGAAGACAAGGTCAAACTCGTCTCCACACCGGAGATAATAACCGACGGTGTTGCTGTGGAAAATGTTATGGATGAGGAACTAATGCCGGATTTCAGAGGAATGACCATCAGGGAGACTATAAAGAAGTCAAGAGAAAGAGGGGTCGCTCTCCAGGTAAGGGGGAGTGGTTGGGCAATGAATCAGGAACCGTTTCCGGGTGTTTCCATCAGAGACCATCGTTCCTGCACTGTTTCTTTCAGTGCCGGTGATTAGATGGATTTATCTCATTTAATGAAAGGTATTGAGATGTTTAAGGTTGAAGGTGGCCTTACCAGCGAGGTTTCTTCCCTCTGCTATAACTCAAAAAATTGTCATGAGAATTCTCTTTTTGTGGCCATTTCCGGTCTTAAATCCGATGGTCATGATTATATCCCGGAGGCCATCGCACGGGGTGCAAGGTTTATTGTCCATGAAAAGGAATTTTCGTGGGGACAGATTTTAAATCTGTCCCCAACAGTAACGGCCATAAAGGTCGCAGACAGCCGCCGGGCGCTTGGAATGCTGGCGAAAAATTTTTATCGTCACCCCTCTTCCCACCTGCTTCTTATCGGTGTTACCGGGACAAATGGGAAGACAACGGTGACCTATTTACTGGAGGCCATTTTCCGGGCAGCAGGTTTTTCTGTAGGTGTGCTGGGAACGGTCAACTACAGATTTAAGGGAAAGGTATTGGCGGCGTCCAACACGACTCCGGAATCATTTGAGATGCAGAGGATTCTGAGGGAAATGGTCAATGACGGGGTTACCCATGCCGTTGTAGAGGTTTCCTCCCATGCCGTTGACTTAAAAAGGGCCGATGACTGCGCCTTTGACCTGGGAATCTTTACCAACCTCTCGCCAGAGCATCTCGATTATCACAAGACGATGGAGAACTACTTCCAGGCTAAGAAGAGGTTTTTTGAGGAGGTTCTCCCGGCCGGGGGTAAAGAACACAGGATGATCGTAAACATAGATGATCCCTGGGGGCAGAGACTCTTAAAAGAGGTTGCCATGGCCTCCCTGACCTTCGGGATGGAAAACGAATGTGACGTCACTGTAGAGGAGTTTAATCTCTCTTTAGAGGGGATAAAAGCAACGATCCGCACCGATGAAGCTGTATTTACCGTCTCCTCCCCTCTCCTGGGGAGGTTCAATCTTTACAATATATTGGCCGCCACTGCCGGGGCAGTTTCGCTTCATATTCCTGAAAGGTGTATTCGGAGCGGCATTGAAAGCTTCAAAAATGTGCCGGGACGTCTGGAGGCAATCGGCAAATCGGGGCAGCCCCGGGTATTTGTTGATTATGCCCATACATCAGATGCCCTGAAAAAGGTGCTGGAAAACTTATCTGAGCTTAAAAAAGGAAAAATTATCACCGTTTTCGGGTGTGGCGGCGACAGGGATCGGGGGAAGAGGCCGCTTATGGGAGAGGTCGCCACGACATTTTCCGACCTTGCCGTATTGACTTCGGACAATCCCCGTACGGAAGACCCGTTGGTGATTATTAGGGAGATAGAGATGGGGATTCACGCCGACTCGATAAGAAGATACCTTCCTGATGATCTTGATAAGGATATTCCTGAGAAAGGCTATCTGGTGATCCCTGACCGGAGAACGGCCATCGAGAAGGCCATCTCCCTCGCCGGCAACTCAGATATTATCCTCATCGCGGGAAAGGGGCATGAGGATTATCAGGTCATAGGGGATCAGCGGTTCCCCTTTGACGATAGGGAAGTTGTTAGAGAGGTCATAAATCGGTTATGGACAGACCAACACCGCATGGAGAACAGTAAATCCCCCCTTGCCCCCCTTTCGCAAAGGGGGGATGGGGGGATTTTCCGCAACCCGCGTTTCCCCATCCTTGCGGGTCACGAAATTTTAAAGGCCACGGGAGGGACCCTGATCAGGGGTAGCGCCGACAGGATGTTTCATGGAGTGTCCACAGATTCGAGGGATATGTCAGAGGGAAACCTCTTTGTCCCTCTCAAGGGAGAGAGGTTTGACGGCCATGACTTTCTTGGCGCTGCGGTAAGGGGAGGGGCTGTGGGGCTTCTCGTCCAGAGAGATGCGGTGGACAATGCGGACAACGAGGAATTTAAAGATATAGCTGTAATTCGTGTGGATGATACGCTAAGGGCCCTCGGTGATATTGCCCATCTCTGGCGAAAGAGATTCCATGCCCCCGTCATTGCCATCACGGGAAGTTCAGGAAAGACGACCACCAAGGAGATGACTGCTCACATCGCCGGTCTGACCAGGAAGGTGATTAAGACGGAGGGGAATTTTAATAATCTCATCGGCCTTCCCCTGACCATCTTTCAGATAAACGATCAGCATGAAGTGGTCATCCTCGAAATGGGAACAAATACCCCGGGAGAAATCGGCAGGCTGACCCGTATCGCCGCACCCGATATAGGGCTGATTACCAATATCGGCCCTGCTCATTTAGATGGTCTCGGGTCTCTCGATGCCATCAGGGAAGAAAAGGGCGATCTCTTTCAGAACATGGCGGGGGAGGGTATTGCCATTATCAACCGCGACGATGGAGAAGTGGGAGTACTGGACGGCCGGTGGCAGGGAAGGCGGATAACCTTCGGGATGAGCCGGGATGCCGATGTATCGGCAGGAAACATCATAACAAGGAGAGAGCAGGGGGTGATTTTTACCCTTAAGATAGGTGGGATCGGTCAGGAAATTACCATGGCAACAGTGGGCTTGCACAACATTTATAATGCCCTTGCCGCTGCCGCCGTCTGCCATGTTCTGGGTATGGAACATCACATAATCTGCCGGGGCCTGACGACCTTTAAACCCCTCTCCGGGCGTATGGAGGTCCATCGCTTAAGAAACGGAGCCTTTTTGATTGACGATACATACAATGCCAATCCGGCATCTGTTCGGGAGGCACTGAAAACCTTGAAGGATTTAAAAGAGGGGCATGAGAGCACGGTGATCATGGCCGATATGCTTGAATTGGGTGAAAGGGTGGAGGAGATGCACGAAGGTATCGGGTCTCTCATGGCCCAAACCGGCGTGGGGGCCATTTTCTTGAGGGGGAGATTTTCCTGGGCTGTGGCGGAAGGGGCCATAAGAGGGGGTATGCCGATTAATCGGATCCTCCTTCCAGAAATTTCCGAGGAGATTGTTACTCGCCTCAAGTCGTCTTTAAAGAAGGGGGACTGGGTCCTCGTCAAGGGATCGAGGAAGATGAGAATGGAAGAGGTCGTCCAGGAAATTATCAGGGTATTTGGTCTTCAGCCAAACACATCAGGTAGATAGACTGAAGACGGAAGACTGTTAGGACACTTCAGCCTTCAGCCTTCAGCCTAAATACCTGAGTAGTTAAGGGAATTTAAAGTGCTTTATCATCTCTTATACCCACTACATGTTACGTATTCTTACTTTAATGTCTTTCGATACATTACGTTCAGGACGATTTTTGCCACGATTACGGCAATAGTGATCTGTTTTGTCATCGGCCCCTGGCTGATCAGGAAGCTTCATGCCCTCCAGATTGACCAACCCATCAGGGAAGACGGGCCTGGCTCACATCTGTTAAAAAAAGGGACCCCCACCATGGGCGGTATTTTGGTTATCTTCGCCGTTGTCATTTCTACATTACTCTGGACGAATCTGACCGTGGACTATGTATGGCTTGTCCTGATGGTAACCATAGGTTTTGGTCTCATCGGTTTTATGGACGATTATCGAAAATTAGTGAACGAAAACGCTCATGGTATCCCGGGAAAGGTCAGGCTGGCGGGAGAAATTGTAATTGCCCTTTTTGTCAGCATTATCCTTTATCGTAAGGCCGGTTTTACCTCTAATGTCACCATCCCCTTTTTTAAAACGATCTTACCTGACCTCGGATGGGGGTACGTGATACTTTCCACCTTTATCATTGTCGGCGCCGCCAATGCTGTCAATCTGACAGATGGGCTGGACGGTCTGGCGATCGGTCCC
>MNZP01000099.1:15275-31824 GCA_001873675.1 Syntrophaceae bacterium CG2_30_49_12
TTCATGACTTATCTCGTCTTTGCCTACGCGGTAGGAAACACCAAAATTGCCGGTTACCTGCAAATACCCTACGTCGCGGGGACGGGTGAGCTTAGCATTTTCTGCGGCGCCATTGTTGGCGCCGGTATTGGTTTCCTCTGGTACAACGCCTATCCGGCCCAGGTTTTCATGGGAGATGTGGGATCCCTTTCCCTCGGTGGCGCCCTGGGGACCCTTGCCATCCTGACAAAACAGGAAATTCTCCTTGCCATTGTGGGAGGGGTTTTTGTGTTGGAGGCCCTTTCGGTCATCTTTCAGGTTGGTTGGTTTAAAATATCTCAAGGGAGGCGCATCTTCAGAATGGCGCCGATCCATCATCACTTCGAGTTGAAGGGATGGCCGGAACCCAAAGTCATTGTACGGTTCTGGATCATCTCTATTCTGCTTGCCCTTCTGGCTATCAGTACACTGAAATTAAGGTGAAGGAAGGGAGGGGGAAAAAGATTAGTATGGATCTGGCAGGAAAGAGAATATTGGTCATCGGCCTTGGAAAAACAGGCATTGCAGCCGCCCGCTTTCTTGTCGGGCAAGGCGCCATTGTGACCGTAACCGATGAGAAACCCCTTGCAGAATGGGAGGGAACCCTTCGTGAGATAGGTGATTTACATACAAATCTGAAAATAGGCAGTTATGACTCCGATTCTCTATCACGAACGGATATGGTCATCCCCTCTCCCGGCGTGCTTCCCTTTAATCCACTTCTGTCCGAAGCGGTGAGGAGAAAGATACCGATTTTAAGCGAGATCGAGCTTGCCTTTAGATTTTTGAAACGACCGATGATTGCTATCACCGGCACCAACGGAAAAACAACCACAACCCATCTCATGGGAGAGATCCTGAAAAAGAGCGGAAAGAAGGTTTCTGTGAGAGGAAACATCGGTGATCCACTGATCGGTTACGTAGAGGGGAAACAGGATGAGGATTACGTGGTGGTTGAGGTCAGCAGTTTTCAATTGCAGTGGATGCAGTATTTTCACCCGTTTATAGCGATCCTCCTGAACACTACCCGTGACCATGTCAATTATCACGGCACCTTTGAGGCATATTGCCGGGTCAAGGAAAGGATCTTCGAGAATCAAACGGTCGGAGACCTCGCCATTCTCAATGCCGACGATCCCCGGTCAGAGTCCCTGTCAAAAAGAATCGCCGCCAGGATCCGTTATTTCAGTTCGTCCTCCACGTTGCAGAACGGTATATTCCTCCATGGCAGCTCGCTTTCGTACTGTGGTGACGGTAAGAGGGAGGAGTATCCCCTTGCCATGGTCAAGATACCGGGGAAACATAATATCGAAAACATCATGGCCACGGTGATTGCCGCCAGAGAATGCGGATGCTCACCTGCCGATATCATCAGCGCCGTTCTCGACTTTCAGGGGGTGCCGCACAGGATAGAATTTGCGGGTGAAAAAAACGGGGTAGCATTTTACGACGATTCCAAGGGAACCAATGTGGGTGCGGTAATGAGGGCGCTGGAAACATTCCCCCGCCCCATTATCTTACTGATGGGAGGCAGGGATAAGGAGGGTGATTTCAAGACCCTGATCCCTCCTATCAAAGAGAAGGTCAAGGAACTGCTTCTTTTTGGAGAAGCAAGAGAGAGGATAAACACCCTCATCGGAGGTGTAGTTAAGACCGCACAGTTTGCCAAACTTGGAGAGGCAATTGAGATGGCCTGGCAACATGCGTCTGCCGGTGATGTTGTCCTCCTCTCCCCTGGATGTGCAAGCTTTGATGAATTTTCAGATTACCGGGCAAGGGGAAGGTTCTTTAAAGAGGCGGTGAGAAACATATGAACAGATTACCCTCTACAGAAAAGCGTCCGGATATTATTCTCATTTTCGTGACGTTGATCCTGATTACCATCGGCACTGTCATGATATACAGCTCGAGTTCTATCCTTGCGATGGAGCGGTTTAAGGATGGACAGTATTTTATCAAAAAACAGATTTTTTTCGTCTTTCTCGGGTTGGGGATCATGGTCCTGTTGACAAAGATCCCTTACCATCACTTGAAAAAATTGGCATATCCCGGCATCCTGCTGTCGGTGGGTCTCCTTGTACTGCTCCTGATTCCTCCCTTTGGAATCCGGGCTGGGCATGCCACCCGGTGGCTCAGAACGGGTGTGTTTTCGTTTCAGGTCTCGGAAATGGCCAAGGTTTCCGTGGTACTCTTTCTCGCCCATTTTCTCTCGAGAAAGGCGGGTCATTTAAGGGAATTCAAAAGGGGGATTCTGATTCCCCTCTCCGTCACCTTGCTTATTGTCGGGCTAATCTTGTTGGAACCGGATTTTGGCACGGCAGCGATCACCGTCGTTATCCTGATCCTGATGCTATATTTATCCGGGAGCAGAATCCTACACCTTGCCGGTATAGCAGCGGCGTTTGTTCCCGTTGGGGTGTGGCTTGTCATCCACAAGAATTACCGCCTGGAAAGACTGATGAGTTTCTTTGACCCCTGGAAGGATCCCCTCAAATCAGGTTTTCATATCATTCAGTCGCTCCTCTCCTTTGGTTCCGGAGGCGCCTTTGGCGTGGGGCTTGGCGACAGCATGCAGAAACTTTTTTACCTCCCTGAGCCGCACACCGACTTTATACTGGCAGTTATCGCCGAGGAGATGGGCTTTATCGGGGTAGCCGTTATTATTTCCCTGTTTGTCGTTTTTATTGTCCGCGGTTTTCTCATCTCCCTCAGGGTCCCCGATCTCTTTGGCGCCCTTCTCGCTATAGGACTGACCATGATTATTGCCCTTGAGGCATTTATCAATATTGCCGGCGTGATGGGGTTGATTCCCATCAAGGGATTGGCGCTCCCCTTTATCAGCTATGGCGGGACATCACTGATTATGTCTCTGGCGGCAGTGGGGATTCTCCTGAACATCTCTTCCTGCCGGAAGTAAAGATAGGCTGAAGACTGAAGGTAGATAGACTGAAGGCTTTTCGAGATGTTTTATAGACTTCAGTCTTCAGCCTAAACACCTGATTTTTAATGGGAACGGTTGTGAAGGTTATCATCGCAGGAGGAGGAACGGGAGGCCACCTTTTCCCAGGGATCGCCATCGCGGAGGAGTTCCAAAAGAGAGGACAAAAAAATATTGTTCTGTTCATTGGAACCGACAGAGGGCTGGAAAAGAAAGCCCTGAGAGAGATGGGATTTCCTTTGCGTACCCTTGACGTAGAGGGGATCAAAGGGAAAGGATTTGTAGAAAGGGGAAGGGCCTTGCTTAAGATTCCCCGAAGTTTGCTGCGATCTTTCAAGATTATCCGTGAGTTTCGTCCCGACATCGTCATTGGTGTCGGTGGTTATGCATCCGGACCTGCCGTGATCACGGCCCATTTTATGGGTGTCAAAACAGCCGTGGCAGAACAAAACGTCCTGCCGGGGATTACCAATAGGGTCCTGGGAAGGTTTGTGGATAAGGTGTTCTTAACCTTTTCGGAGACAAGAAAGTGGTTTCCGGAAAAAAAGGTCCTGGTTACCGGAAATCCTATCAGGGCGGCGTTTTTCTCAGGGATCAGGGATCAGGGGTCAGAGGTCGGGGGTCAGGGATCAGGGGTCAGGGGTCAGGGAGAAGGGAGAAGGGAGAAGGGAGAGAACTTTACAATTCTTGTCTTTGGTGGGAGCCAGGGTGCACATGTCATCAACGTGGCTCTCATCAATGCTGTGGGACATTTAAAAGATATGAGAGAGCGCTTAAGGATCATCCACCAGACGGGATATAATGACCTGGAAGAGGCGTCAAAGGTTTACCATGTTAAGGGGATTGCCGCAGAGGTTTTCCCCTTTATTATGGATATGGCTTCGGCTTTCAGAAAGGCAGATTTACTGATCTGCAGGGCAGGGGCGACAACAGTTGCCGAAATCACGGCCATGGGAAAGACGGCCATCCTGATACCCTTCCCCTTTGCCACGGGTGATCATCAGACGAAAAACGCTGAAGTCCTCGTGAAGGCGGGAGCGGCGGAAATGATCCCGGAAAAAGAACTCGAAGGCAAACGCCTGGCCGAGGTCATCCGGCGGTTTCACCGCCAGCCGGAGATGGTCAGGGAGATGGAGATAAAGTCAGCCGGGCTGGGCAATGTCAGAGCGGCGACGGATATTGTGGATGCGTGTATGGCGATGGTGAAAGGACTCAGGTAAATAGGCTGAAGGCTGAAGGCTGAAGGCTTTTAGAGATGTTTTATAGCCTACAGCCTAACAGCCTATAGTCTGAGTAGTTACGATATGACCAATGATAGAATAATCGGTATGGAGAGAAGGGTGAAAGGCATCCATTTTGTGGGGATAGGCGGTATCGGCATGAGCGGCATTGCGGAGGTGCTCCTCAACCTCGGCTATACGATCAGCGGATCGGACCTCAACCCCTCCGATATTACTCAGCGACTGGCATCTCTCGGTATTAGGATTTTCAGCGGTCACCATGCCTCACATATCGGTGATACAGACGTGGTTGTCACCTCAACCGCTGTAAAGGCCGATAATCCCGAGGTGTTAGAGGCGCATAGAAGAAATATTCCGGTCATACCACGGGCGGAGATGCTTGCCGAGCTTTTAAAGATGAAGTTTTCCATCGCTGTATCGGGAAGTCACGGAAAAACAACAACCACCTCCATGGTGGCTACCGTACTTGCCTATGGCGGGCTTGACCCCACCATGGTGATCGGCGGGAAATTGGCCAGTATCGGCAGTAATGCGAAGATGGGAAGGGGGACGCTCATTGTAGCGGAGGCCGACGAAAGTGATGGCTCTTTTCTCAAACTGTCTCCCTCCCTCGCCGTGATTACCAATATTGATCTTGAGCATCTTGATTATTACCGGGACATGGGTGAGATCAAGGAGGCCTTCCTGCAGTTTGCCAATAGTGTCCCTTTTTACGGTTCCACGATACTCTGTGCTGACGATAGACATGTTCGAGATATACTTCCCAGGATAAAGAGAAGAACTATTACTTACGGTCTTGGCCCGCCGTCGGACTATCAGGCAAGGGATATATCGTTTACCGGATTCTCCACCCATTTTTCCCTTTATCACAAGGAAAATTTGCTGGGAGACGTAACATTGAATGTCCCCGGCCTGTTCAACGTTTACAATGCCCTGGCAGTGATTGCCGTGGCCCGTGAACTCGAGATGGAATTTTCAACGATCAGAGAAGGACTTAAGAACTTCGTTGGAGTTCATCGCCGGTTGGAGGTCAAGGGAAAGGTCAGGGAGATCACCGTAATTGATGATTACGGCCATCATCCGACCGAAATTAGAGAAACCCTCGCCGCGGCGAGACAGGTGTGGAAGGAAAAGATTATCACGGTATTTCAACCCCACCGCTATACCCGGACAAAGACCCTCTTTCATGAATTTCTCACAGCCTTTTCCGACACTGATACCCTCATCGTAACCGATATCTACCCGGCCGGTGAAGAAGCGATAGAGGGCATAAACGCTATCGCTCTGTGTGAAGGTATCCAAGGAAGCGGTCAGACAGACGTCATTTATCTGTCAGGTTTCGACGAGATTGTTGACCATTTGCTTTTAATCGCCAAACCATCGGATATTGTCATTACCCTCGGTGCAGGAAACGTCTGGAAGATCGGTGAAGAGTTTCTGAGGAGGGCCACGTAAGGGATCAGAGGTCAGAGGACAGGGGAGGGGAGGGCCACGCTCTGTCGTGGCCGTTGAAAAGGGGATCTGGATGATAAGAGATGCACTGTTCCGGGAAGAATTGAAAAACATGATCTTAGGCCAGGTTCTCTTTGATGAGCCAACGGATCGCTACACCTCGATCGGTGTCGGTGGTAAGGCCGACGTTATGATTTTACCGCAGGCTACGGAGGAACTTATACGGGTAGTTTCTTATCTCCAGGATCATCAGGTATCTTTTATTGCTGTCGGTAACTGGACAAATCTAATCGTGAAGGATGGAGGTTACAGGGGCGCCATCATCTGCCTGAAAGGACTTCATGAGATTAGTGTTGAGGATAAAGAAAACGATATGGTCTCCGTTTATGCAGAGGCAGGGGTTGCCCTGGGTGAAATCGTCAACCTGTCTGCCAACGAGGCTTTTGGCGGTATCGAATTCTGTGCCGGCATCCCCGGGAGTGTGGGGGGGGGCATCAGGATGAATGCCGGCGCTTACGGAAGCGAGATCAAGGATATATTGGAATGGGTCAACCTGTTAGAGAGGGGAGGAAAAATCCTCAAGGTCAGGAGAGATGATCTCGATTTTGCATACAGGAACCTTAACCTGCCGGAGGGATCAGTCATTACCGGCGCCTCGTTTCTCCTGAGGAGAGGGAAAAGGGAGGAGATACGGGAAAGAATTACCGAGACACTCGGTTTGCGGAAGAAAAAGCATCCCCTGGGGTATCGCAGCGCCGGTTCCATATTTAAGAATCCTCGAGGTATTCCCGCAGGTCAGTTAATTGATGAAATTGGTCTCAAGGGCGCCCGGATAGGGGATGCAAAGATATCGGAGAAACATGGTAATTTCATTGTCAACCTGGGACACGCAAAGGCAGCCGATGTCCTTGCCTTGATTGAAATGGTAAAAGAGAGGGTTCTAAAAGAAAAGGGAATTACCCTCGAGGTCGAGGTCATGATCGTTGGGGATAATGGATGAAGAAGTCCTGGAAGATGAAAATGGCAACAAGGAAAAACAGACTGAAGAGACATTCGGGTGATATATTCCGGGAAGTTTTTAAGGTCCTCTTCCTGTTCAGTGTCATCTTTATAATCACGACAGTAATGATCTTCGGATACAATTATACGATCAGTTCCCCCTATTTTCGGATCAGGGAGATCATTGTCAGGGGCTGTAAGGAACTTACGGAAAAAGACATCCTGGGACTTGCCGCCATTGCCCCATCGCAGAACATCTTAACTGTCAATATCGTCGCTATCACCCGGAGAATCTCGACAAATCCCTGGATCAGGGATGTTTTCATAGGGAAGGAGTTTCCTGACCGATTGGTGATTGAGGTTCGGGAGAGAACTCCCGTTGCCTTAATCCATAGAGATAATAATTTTTACCTCATGGATATTGAAGGTGTTGCCTTTAAGACGCTGGAGGCGGGCGATGAAGCCGATCTTCCCGTACTGACCGGATGTGCCGGCGACAAAGAGATGAACC
Source organism: Syntrophaceae bacterium CG2_30_49_12 (assembly GCA_001873675.1). Classification (GTDB taxonomy): domain Bacteria; phylum Desulfobacterota; class Syntrophia; order Syntrophales; family CG2-30-49-12; genus CG2-30-49-12. Next base: position 22,435 of record MNZP01000099.1, read on the forward strand.
CGGAACTTATCAAGAAAGCCCTTAAGCTTTTACGTTATCTCGCCACATCGAGAGATTTTCCAACCATAGACCGTATTTCTGAAGTCCACGGAAGTGAGATTTCCGGGCTTTCTCTTTTTACCAATGACGGTATGAGCCTTCAGCTCGGTTTTGACAGTTATGAAAATAAATTAAAACGCCTGATTCCTATCATGGCCGATCTTGACAGGAAAAACATAAAACAGGGGTTTTTATGTATTGATCTTAGCGATTCCGTTAAAGTTACCGTTCAGAGGAGAGATATAAAAGGTCCTCGAGAACCCGTAATAGCGGAGAAGGGATACAGGACATAATAAGGTAAAACAGGTGAAAACAGGTGAAAAGATGGGTAAGAAAGAAAATATTATCGTTGGATTAGATATAGGAACCACAAAGACATGTGTCATTGTCGGTGAAATCAAGGATACGGGTATTGATATTATCGGCATGGGCTCTCGCCCTTCAGAAGGATTGAGAAAAGGTGTCGTGGTCAATATCGAAAGCACGGTAGATGCCATCAAAAAGGCGGTGGAGGAGGCCGAACATGTATCGGGATGCGAGATCGGTTCTGTTTACGTCGGCATTGCGGGGAGTCACATCAAGGGGCAAAATAGTCTCGGCATTGTGGCTGTCAAGGGCCATGAGGTTGAGGAAAACGATGTTCAGAGGGCTATAGAAGCGTCTAAGGCTATTGCCATTCCTCCCGACAGAGAGATACTTCATACATTGCCCCAACATTACATCGTTGATGATCAGAATGGTATCAGGAACCCTGTCGGGATGTCCGGTGTACGACTGGAGGCAAAAGTTCATATCGTCACCGGCGCCGTTACCTCTATAGAGAATGTGGTGAAATCTGTCGTCCGTGTGGGATTAGATATAAATGACATTGTTTTGGAACAACTCGCAGCAAGCGAGGCCGTCCTCGGTGACGATGAAAAGGATTTAGGAGTGGTACTGTTGGACGTCGGTGGTGGAACTACAAACATTGCGATCTTCACGGAAGGCACTATAAGGCATACGGTTGTTTTGCCGGTGGGGGGCAACTATCTTACAAGCGATATCGCAACCGGCCTGAGGATACCCCTCACAGAAGCCGAGAAAATAAAGATGGAATACGGTTGCGCATATACTCCGTTGATACGGAAAGATGAAGCCATAAAGGTTCCCAGTGTAGGCGGAAGAGAACCGAGAGAGGTTTCCCGCCAGATCCTCGGAAGAATTATCGAACCACGGATGGAAGAAATACTGAGAATGGCCTACAAAGAAATTATCAAGTTAGGTTGCGAAGACCGCCTAACAGCGGGTATTGTTTTAACAGGGGGAACGGCTATCCTGGAGGGGACCACGGAGCTGACAGAGCAGATATTCAATATGGCTGTCAGGAGAGGTTATCCCACAGGCATAGGGGGGCTGACGGATGTCGTGAACAGCCCCAGATATGCCACAGGCGTAGGCCTCGTTATTTATGGGAGCAGAAATATGCCGCGCGAGATAATCAAAAAAAGGGATGGGAACATCGGTAAGACGGTGAAAAATTTTAAAAAATGGCTGCTGGAATTCTTTTAGAAGAAGGGGAAGGATGCTATGTTTGAGTTATCTGATAAAGGTATTATAAATCCGGCAAAGATTAAAGTGATCGGTATAGGAGGAGGGGGAGGAAATGCCATAAATACTATGGTATCCTACAACCTTAAGGGCGTCGAATTGATGGCGGCCAATACAGATGCCCAGGCCCTTTCGGCATCTATCTCGCCGATCAAGGTTCAACTCGGTACCGGGGGATTGGGAGCAGGCTCGGATCCTGAGGTGGGTAAAATGGCGGCCCTTGAAAGTAAGGACATGCTGAGGGAACACATTGAGGGGGCGGATATGGTTTTTATTACCGCCGGCCTGGGTGGCGGCACAGGAACGGGAGGCGCACCTGTTTTAGCAGAGATTGCCAGGGAGGCGGGAGCGCTCACCATTGTCATCGTTACAAAACCGTTTCAGTTTGAAGGCAAGAAACGCGCCATGCAAGCGGAAGAAGGCATTGCCGAGTTGCGGAAAATTGTTGATACCCTGATCATCGTTCCCAATCAGAGACTCCTCAGTCTGGGAGGGAGGAACATTTCGTTATTAGATGCCTTCAAGAAAGCAGATGACATCCTGCATCATGCCGTCAAAGGGGTTTCCGATTTGATTACCGTACCGGGGTTGATCAACCTTGATTTTAACGATGTTAAGAAAGTAATGGCCGGGATGGGGCTGGCCATTATGGGGACCGGTGTTGCCGGCGGGGAAAACCGAGCCGTGGAGGCCACTCAGAAAGCAATTTCCTCTCCCTTATTGGAGGATAACACCATTCAGGGGGCTAAGGGTATCCTTCTGAACATCACGGGAGGACCGGACATGTCCCTTTATGAAATCAATGAGGCATCCTCCATGATCCAGGCGGAAGCCCATGAAGAGGCAAATATCATTTTCGGGACCGTTATTGATGAAGGTATGGGAGATGAGATACGCATTACAATAATCGCCACCGGCTTTGATGATAATGGGAAAAAGAAACAGATCAATACCACACGCTTTGAAGGTCATAAAAATTTCTCTATACCCACTTATCTCAGGCAGGAAAAACTCATTGATGATTTTAATGCGGTCAAGGTAGACATGGCTGATGATGAAGATAATCCGGATCTCGAAATCCCCACATTTCTGAGAAGACAGGCTGATTAGTACTACTACATAAGGTGTTTCTCATGAAACGCATCTATCTTGACCATGCGGCGACAACTCCTGTAGATTATCGGGTAGTGGAAGCGATGCTGCCTTGCTTCCATGAGGTTTTTGGCAACCCTTCCAGTGTGCATGCCATAGGACAGGAGGCCAGGAGAATTGTTGAGGGTGTAAGGAGCAAGATTGCTTCCTTTCTGGCGGCAAAGATCGAGGAGATTATTTTCACCAGCGGTGGCACGGAGAGTGACAATACCGCCATCAAGGGGGTTGCCCAGGCCATGAAAGATAGAGGAAACCATATCATTACCTCCTCTATTGAGCATCATGCCGTGTTGGAAACATGCAAATACCTGGAAAAACATGGATTCCATGTTACCTATCTGAAAAACGATAAAGCGGGGCTGGTTGATCCTGATGAGGTGAGAAGAGCAATAACCGGGAAAACCATACTGATTTCCATTATGCATGCCAACAACGAAATCGGGACGATAGAGCCTATCGCCGAGATAGGAAAGATAGCCCGCCAGAGAGGAATCTTCTTCCATACGGATGCGGTCCAAACCTTCGGACATCTTCCCATAGATGTAAATGAACTGCACGTGGACCTCCTCAGCGCCTCGGCCCATAAACTATGTGGACCAAAGGGAGTGGGAATATTGTACGTAAGGGAAGGGACAAAGATGGTCCCCTTTATGCACGGGGGAGAGCAGGAGGGGGGGCGCAGGGCTTCTACCCATAATGTACCGGGAATCGTCGGCCTCGGGAAAGCCGTAGAGTTAGCTAAAGAAACAATGGGGGAAGAAGCGGAAAAATTGACCTCCCTGCGGGATAAGATGATAAGGGGAATTCTGGAGGGCATTGACGATTCTGTTTTAAACGGTCATCCGGTCAAAAGGCTACCGAATAATATCAATGTGTCCCTTGGATATATCGAGGGAGAAGCAATAATAATGTATCTGGACAGAGAGGGAATCGCCTGTGCCACAGGCTCTGCCTGCACATCGGCGAGCATGGAACCCTCCCATGTCCTCGCCGCGATAGGTCTGACCCACGATTTTGCCCACGGTTCATTACGGTTGACCATGGGGAGAGCGACCTCGGAAGAGGATATCGTTTATGTACTCAAAGTCCTGCCCGTTATTGCGGATAAGTTGCGTTCCATCTCTCCCCTGTATAAAAAGGGAAGATAAGATAAAAAAGGCGCTCAGAGATGAAAAAGGTGTTGGTGGCCATGAGCGGGGGGGTGGACTCCTCCGTGGCCGCCTTTCTGCTGAAGGAGGAAGGTTACGAGGTCACGGGCGTGACGATGTGTCTTGGCGTCAAAGAAGCAGGGAAGACGAGTTGTTGCGGACGGGATGCCATAGAGGATGCAAGGCGGGTCTGTGACAGGCTCGGAATCCCCCATTACGTGATGGACTTTTCGGGAGATCTTAACGAAAAGGTTATCGCCAAATTTATCGCCGAATATGCGCGGGGGAGGACGCCTAACCCCTGTATAGATTGCAACAGGCACATAAAATTTGACACCCTCCTGAAAAGGGGGATCGCTTCCGGCTTTGATTTTATCGCTACCGGCCACTATGCAAAGATAGAAAGAGATCAGCAAGGGTATTCTTTAAAAAGACCGAGAGACAGACGAAAAGATCAAACATACTTTCTCTATCCCATTAGATACGAGGCGCTGGAATATATCATCTTCCCCCTGGCCCCCTTCACCAAGGAAGAGGTGCGGCAGATAGCGAGAAAGGCAGACCTGCCGGTAGCAGATAAGCTGGAAAGCCAGGATCTCTGTTTTGTAACCCGGAAAGATTACCATACCTTCATCTCAAAGAGAACAGGGGGGATGATAGAGTCCGGCCCGATTGTGGATGTAAGGGGAAACACGCTGGGAAGACATCGGGGGATCGTTTTTTATACCATCGGTCAGAGAGGCGGTCTGGGGATCAGCTACAAAGTCCCGCTTTATGTTGTTTCCATAGATGCGGAAAGAAACCGGATCGTCGTGGGTGAGAAGAAAGACTTAAAAGCGAAGGGGCTTGTAGCAGGTGATCTGAATATGCTTGTCAGGCGCTGGCCTTCCCTGGTTTATGCCAAGATAAGGTACAGGAAAAGAGAGGCCGTCTGCGAGGTCTTTTTTGAGAATGATAAACTAAAGGTTCTGTTTGATGAAGAACAAGAGGCCATCACTCCCGGGCAGTCGGTGGTATGTTACCATGACGACCGTGTCCTGGGAGGGGGGGTCATTGAAGAGGTCTGCCCCGACGAAGGAGGGGTCTTAAATGGAAATTATTGAAAAAATCGAAAGGCTGAAGAGAGAAAAAAACGCTATCATCCTGGCACACAACTACCAGATACCAGATGTCCAGGATGTGGCGGATTATGTCGGAGATTCCCTGGGCCTCTCTATGAAGGCCGCCAAAACAGATGCGGATATTATCGTGTTTTGCGGCGTTCTCTTCATGGCAGAGACGGCAAAGATACTGTCACCTCAAAAGACGGTTCTCATCCCCGACAGGAATGCAGGCTGTCCCATGGCAAATATGATCAATGCCCCTCAACTCAGGGATTTAAAGTCAAAACACCCCCGGGCGAAGGTGTTATGCTACGTCAATACCACGGCGGAAGTGAAGGCGGAATGCGATCTTTGCTGTACCTCGGCAAATGCCGTCAGGATGGTAACGGATGTCCTGAGAGATGAAAGAGAAATCATCTTTGCCCCCGACAAATACCTCGCGGATTATGTTTCCCGAAAGACCGGCCGGAACTTCATCACCTGGAAAGGATTCTGTCCTACACATGTCAAGATCCTTGTGGAAGATATTCTCAGGCAGAAGAGTCTGCATCCGGAGGCGGAGGTCGTTGTTCATCCTGAATGTACCCCGCCGGTCATCGAGGTAGCCGATAAGGTGGCTTCTACAGAGGGAATGTGCAAATATGCCGGAGAAACAAGGGCAAAAGAACTCATTATCGGCACGGAAACCGGTATCCTTCATCGCCTGAGGAAAGAGAATCCGGACAAGGTTTTTTACCCGGCATCGGAGCTTGCCGTATGCCCGAACATGAAGCTCACCACCTTAGAAAAGGTACTATGGTCTCTGGAAGGAATGAATTACGAGGTCAACGTTCCGGAAGAGGTCATCTCTCGTGCAAAACAGAGCATCCAGAGGATGCTGGGCTAAATCTGACTGACTTGCTTGCAAGAGTTATGTTTGTTTTTTCTTGACAAATGCCGGATGAAAATTATATAAGAACCTCTCTTATAAAATTTAAAGGTTTGGTAGTCTTATGAAGACGTATAGTGCCAGGGAAGAGAATATTCGTAGACAGTGGTATCTTATTGATGCCAAGAGTCAGGTTTTAGGCAGGCTTGCCAGTGAAGTTGCAAGACGCCTGCGGGGTAAGCATAAGCCTACCTACACGCCTCACGTGGACACGGGAGATTTTATAATCGTTGTCAATGCGGAAAAGGTTGCCCTAACGGGTAAAAAACTAACGGATAAGTTCTACTATCATCACTCCGGCTATCCGGGAGGCATAAAAAAAACGTCTGCCGGCAAGATGCTGCAGGACAATCCAACGAATCTCCTGCGTAAGGCAGTCAAAGGGATGCTTCCAAAGAACTCCCTGGGAAGAAAGATGCTTAGAAAGCTCAAGATCTATACCGGAAGTGATCATCGCCATCAGGCACAGTGTCCACAGACTCTCGAATTATAATTATCTTGGGAGATGATGATGACAGAAAAGCGCTTTTATGCAACAGGGAAGAGAAAGTGTGCCATTGCTAGAGTATATATGAAAGAAGGCAATGGTATCATTAAAGTAAACAAGATGAACTTCGATGATTACTTTACAAGAGACTCTCTGATGATGATTATCCAACAGCCTCTTGATATTGTCGGGAGAAAAGGTAAATTTGATTTTTACATTAATGTTTATGGGGGCGGTATTGCCGGCCAGGCCGGGGCGGTTAAACACGGAATTTCCAAGGCCCTGGTGGAATATGATATTGAACTGCGACCAATTCTAAAAAGGGCAGGGTTTTTGACAAGAGATTCACGTGTCAAAGAAAGAAAAAAATACGGACAAAAAGGAGCGAGGAAACGTTTCCAGTTCTCTAAGAGATAGTGGAACGGGAAGGGGCTCCGGCCCCTTTTTTTTGAGGTACGCCTAAGATAGGCTGAAGATAGATAGGCGGAAGGCTTTTCAAGATGTTTTATAGACTTCAGTCTTCAGCCTAAACACCTGAGTAGTTACGTTATGTTAAAGATTGGAATATATGGGGGGAGCGGATACACCGGTCAGGAACTTTTACGACTTCTCCTCCGCCATCCGGAAGCAGAGGTTGTGGCCCTGACATCGAGGAGATTCAAGGGGCTTCCTATCTCTGATGTTTATTCCATATTTGTTGGACTGACCGATCTGGTCTTTACTGATGCGTCTCCAGAGGATGTGGCCAGTGTTGCCGACGTTGTCTTCCTGGCCCTTCCCCATGGCGTCTCGATGAAGGTTGTCCCAATATTTCTTCCGTTCGCGGTTCCAACTACTGTGATATTGGTATCGTCACCGATAAGAGAACGAAAAGAGTCATCATTATATCTGCGATAGATAATCTCATAAAAGGCGCTTCCGGCCAGGCCATCCAAAATATGAATCTCATGTGCGGCATAGGCGAAGAGACCGGGCTGGATATGACGCCGCTGTTCCCTTAGACCTCCCCACCGGAGGATTCAATGTCTCTGAAGATATACAACACCCGGACAAAGAAAAAAGAAACATTTAAACCCCTCAGGGCAGGAGGGGTCGGCATATACGTATGTGGTATTACCGCCTACGATATCTGCCATGCAGGTCATGCCCGTTCAGCGGTAGTCTTTGACGTTATTAAAAAATACCTGCAATACCGCAGTTATGAGGTCACCTATGTCAAGAATTTTACCGACCTGGACGATAAAATCATTAAAAAGGCGATTTCTGAAGGAGTCAGTCGTGGTATCTCCGAGATCGCAGATAGGTATATCAGAACGTACAATGAGGACATGGATGCCCTTGGCGTAGATAGGCCCACCATAAGTCCCAGGGCAACGGAACATATTGACGGCATGATCAGCCTTATCAACACCCTCCTCCAAAAGGGGCTGGCCTATGTGGTAGATGGCGATGTCTATTACGCGGTGGAAAAGTGGAAAGATTACGGAAAGCTTTCCGGTAGAACTCTGGAAGACCTGATGGCCGGGGCACGGGTGGAGGTGAACGAGAAAAAGAGAAACCCCCTCGATTTTGCCCTCTGGAAGGCAAGCAAAGAAGGAGAGCCCTGGTGGGATAGTCCCTGGGGACGGGGCAGGCCGGGGTGGCATATTGAGTGTTCCGTCATGAGTCAACGATTCTTAGGGGATACCTTTGACATCCATGGCGGCGGAGAGGATCTGATCTTCCCCCATCATGAAAACGAGATCGCCCAGTCGGAAGGCGCCTCCGGCAAGCCCCTGGCCAATTTCTGGATACACAATGGTTTCGTCAGGATAAAGGGAGAGAAGATGTCGAAGTCTCTCGGTAATACCTTCACCATAAAAGATATGTTGAAAAACTATCATCCCGAGGTTTTGAGACTTTTTATGCTCACCAGTCATTACAGAGGGCCGCTGGATTTTTCAGATGACTCCCTTGACGAGGCAAGGCTGGGCATGGACAGATTTTATGCCACCCTGAAAAATATCAGGGATGTTCCGGCGAGTGAGATGGATTATTCTCAGATTTTCCTGGAGAAACTCCAGGGAAGGCATAGAGAAGTGTGCGACAGGCTTGCGGTATTGTCTGAAAAATTTCTGGAAGCTATGGATGATGATTTCAATACGGCCAGGGCCATTGGTTATACCTTTGATGCTGCAAGACTCATCAATGGTTATATGACGGATGAACAATTTACTGTCTGTCCCGAGACGCTCTTTGTCCTCCATAGGGCAAAGATATATTTTGAGGAAGTTGGCAGGATCTTAGGCCTGTTTCTGGATGAACCTGACAATTATTTTTGCCGGGCCAGAGACAGAAAAGTTGGGGAATCAGGGTTGGATGTCAAGGAAATCGAGTGCTTAATCAAAGAAAGGGTAGCTGCAAGAGAGGCTAAGGACTGGGAGAAAGCCGATGAGATCAGACGTCTCCTTGCAGAAAAAAGGGTGAGTCTCAAAGATACCCCTGCCGGCACCACGTGGGAAATCGAATAGTAACTATTCAGGTGGATAGACTAAAGGTGGAAGACTGTTAGGACACTTCAGCCTTCGGTCTTCAGTCTAAACACCTGGGTAGTTACATTGAACTTACCTTTTTACCGGTGGTCGTATCCGGAAAAATGCATGGTAAAGACAGCCCTACCCTGAGTGGCGGATCGCAGGTCGGTAGAATATCCAAACATCGCTTTCAGGGGAACTTTCGCCCTGATCTCACTGATAGTCCCCTTCGATAGTATAGATTGTATTTCACCCTTTCTCACATTGATGTCGGAAATGACCTCTCCTGTAAATCCGGCAGGTGTAATAATATTAACCATCATGATCGGCTCAAGAAGAACGGGTAAAGCCTCCCGACACCCATTTTTAAAAGCAGAGGAAGCCGCTACCTTATAACCCAGCGCCGTGGATTCCCCCTCTCTGAAGGAACCAC
>MNZP01000051.1 GCA_001873675.1 Syntrophaceae bacterium CG2_30_49_12
TGGGAACATTATTATTTTTGTTAAAGCTGGGTTCGCGAAGACAAATAAATTTTCAGTTTAATACGGTAAAGTGTACCCCATTGTCAAGACCACTGAGAGCCTAAATTAAGGTAGTTCGGGTCTACGATTCGAGGCTCCACTTTTTTCTTTTCCAGCGTTTCTTTTCGTCGCAAATTAAAATAAACTTCCCGGGGTGTTTTATAATCAAGCGCCTGATGAATCCGCCTTTCATTGTAAAAATGGAAATACTTATCCAGAGAGCCAATCGCATCCTTCACTCCATCATAATCCTTTAAATACACCTCCTCGTATTTCACCGTCCGCCACAAACGCTCAATAAAAATATTGTTAAACACTCTGCCCCTGCCATCCATGCTGATGCGAATACCTTTTCCTAAAAGAATATTTATAAAATCCTCGGCGGTAAATTGACTGCCCTGATCGGTGTTGAAAATATCAGGACAATTTATTTCCAACGCTGCTTTTAATGCTTCCAGACAGAAACCAATATCCAGCGTCGTTGATACCCTCCATGACAAAACATACCGGCTCCACCAGTCTATCACCGCAACAAGATAAATAAATCCTTTTGCCATCCGGATATACGTTATGTCCGTCGACCAAACTTGATTGGGCCGTGTAATACTCACGCCCTTCAGCAGGTAAGGATAAATTTTATGTTCATTGTTCTTTTTACTCAGGTTACCTCGAGGATAGATCGCCTCGAGACCCATTATCCGCATCAACCTCCTGACCCGTTTGTGATTTACTTTATATCCCTTGTTATCAAGTTCTTTTGTCATTCGTCGGATACCGTAAAACGGCGTCTCCAGATACTGTTTATCTATCAAATTCATCAGCAGCAAATTGTAATCCGAAATCTCCGTCGGCTCATAATACACATTCGCTCTGTTGAGTCCGAGCATCTCGCATTGTTTCCGTATGGAAATTTCCGGATTATTCATTTCTATCAAATTTCTCATCTCGTCAACCGATAACCCCAGATTTTTTTTTTAGCCAGTCCATCTCAACTTTAAGCTGACCTATCTGCTGATACAGCTCCGCTGTCAGTGCCCCATCGTTTCCAGAATTATTCTTTCCGTTCCCCGAGAATATCCCCGGCAGCGCTTCTATAACTTTTTTCTTCCATTTCATAAGCTGACTCGGATGGACCCGATAGTGACTGGATATCTCCGCCATCGTCTTTTGTTCCTTTAAAACTTCCAGCGCCATTTTTGCTTTGAAATCATTCCCATACTGCTTCCGACCATTTTTCATCTTGCCCCCTTTTTTAACTGCCTTCATTTTAACAAAATCAGCAGCCAAATTCGGAGCCTATACCAGCCCATTTTTCTACCTTAACCACTGGTCCAAATTTTGGGGTACATTATATTGACTATTCCAGCGCATAAAGCCTTCCCTTTACGCTCCTTTCGCGGCAATGAACCGCGCAAATTTTGAAGCATCTTATGTGTGATACCGCCGACTGGAATGCTACCAAATGTTCCGGCAAATTGTAAAGTTGAGCGGCGACGGTTATGAACCTAAAGACAAATTCCCCGGCGTTTGCCTATGAAAACCAGAACCCTGCCTGCCGGCAGGCAGGCGTCCCCGTTTGTTCCCGTTTGTTCATCTTGCGCGATACGACGCGGCCTTTGTTGAACCTTCTTTTACAATCAGTTTTGCCCTGACAAGCGGCTGTAGAAGTTTGCTCAGATAACTTCTGCTTATATTCAGCGCGCGGGATAAATCTCCGCCGCTCATAAAAGGCGCCTGCGACAGGATATTCAGTATGCGTTCCTGCTTCGGGCTCAAGACGATCTTCCGCGACGGCTTTTTCAGCCGCAGGATTTGTATGCGGTTTCGCGTGTTCCGCAGCGTCTCAAGAATGCCCGCGATGACATATTCAAGCCATGATGTCAGATTATCATTCCGGCGGCGGACTTTTTCTATCTCACCGTAATATCTGTCCCTGTCGTGATAAAAAAACTCGTCAAGAGAAAAAATGTGTTTTGTATCAAAGCCACCCTTGAACAAGATCCAGCTTTCCAGCGCCCTTGCTATCCTCCCGTTCCCGTCCATGAAAGGATGAATGGAAACGAGACGGTGATGCGCTATCCCTGCGGCAATTACGGGATGCTCCTTTCGGGCGGAAGCGGAATTGACCCAGCTCAAAAGAGAGCTCATCAGTATGTGAGCCGCTTCCGGCGGGGGCGGTTGAAAAATAATTTTCCCTCTGCTGAACACCGCGTTCTGTTTTATTTTATAAGCTCCGGATTCTGTAGCGGACAGAAGTCCCCCTGTCAGGATTTTGTGAAGCTTCAGTATATCTTTTTCCCGTATTTCCCCGCGGCCCCTCGCCCATATCCAGCGCAGCGCCGCGAAATAATTCGTCACCTCAAGCTCGGCCTTTTCATCGCCGTGAATTGTTCCGCCTTCCGCGAGAGCCCGCACCTCAGGCAGAGTGAGAGGATTCCCCTCTATCCCCGTTGAATAATGCGCAAGCCGCGCGAAGGCCTCTCTCTGCGCGGGAGCAAGCCATGACACATCAATCATCTGCTGCCGGAACCATTCGCAGAGTCCGGAAGCTTCAATTAAGTTGCGCAGCAATTCCGCGGAACGCTCAAATTTCGGTTTATAAGTTACTCTCATGCTCACCGGGATTGTAGCGTTTTTTTAATTAATTGTCAACTAATTGTTTCCATAATTGTTTCCGCGCGAACATGAATTGGGGGCGGTGCTTTACCTGCCGGCAGGCAGGTGTCCCCGTTTCCCGTTACCGTTTTCCGTTGAATCTGAAAAAATAGAGCATGCCCGCCAGGCAGACGAGAGGGAGCGCCTGGTAGAGGCGCAGAACGCCGTAGCTCTCGGCCACCGCGCCGCTCAGAAGCGGGCCCACAAAAAACGCCAGGTCAAAAAAAAGGCTGTAAACGGATATCAGCTCGCTCTTACGCCCTTCTCCCGCCAGGAGCGACGGCATATAATTGGATTCAAAAAAAGCCCAGCCGATACCGAAGAGCGCCGCCGCCGAGAAAAAGACAATGCTGTTCGGCGCGAAAGCGAAAAGAGCTATGGCCGCCGATATTGCCAGGATTCCGGCCAGAATGAATTTATGGACGGGATACGCGGCAAAAAGTTTCCCCGAAGTAAAGCGCACGATTATGGTTGAGACGGAAAGAAATGTGAAAGCGAAGGCGAAATTTTCAAAATGCTTCGCCACTCCCAAGAGAGGCAGAAACACGACGACTGAGGCGTATGTAAAAATGGTCATAAAGAGAAGCCCGAAATGAGAATGTTTTTTCAGCATGAGCCTGTAAAAATTCTTTCTGT
>MNZP01000098.1 GCA_001873675.1 Syntrophaceae bacterium CG2_30_49_12
GTTTGATTGGCGCCAGGTCAGCCAGAGAGATTTTAATATTTTTCAGACCTTCAAGAATAAGGAGGCGGAGCCGGGTAAGAGAGACAGTGCAATTGCTGCTCATGAAGCCATAGTGTCGCACCTTCATGAAGCCTGTGGGCAGAACATGCTGGAGGAAGCACCGGATGAATTCGAGGGCATCGAGAGTGATATGCCGGGCACGGTTGCTGCCTTTCTTGCGGTAGACAATAATTGGGGACAGCCACTAATTATTGGAAAATAGAGGGACACTTCCCATATTAATTAATAAATACGGGAAGTGTGCCAGATTTAAGATTCAACTGTTCCGCAAACTCATTGTCGGCTAATGCAGAAATTCAAGCATATCATTGACCACTTGAGAACTGGCGCTGCCTTATAATATTTCAATAAGCCGTTGACAGTTGTTAGCAAATATGCTAACTTATAAATCATGAGTTACTCTGTTGAGTATTTTCATTCGCGCTTGAAAGCGGAAATCGAAAACTAGCCCGCCAGTATATTGGCCGACTATGCACGAATTGCGGAATTGTTGATGGAGTTCGGGCCAAATCTGGGCATGCCTCATTCACGCTCTATGGGTGGCGGCCTTTTTGAGCTAAGACCGCATGGGCGGGAAGGCATCGGACGGGCGTTTTATTGTTTTGTCGTTGGTCAACGTGTCATTATACTCCATGCCTTCATTAAGAAGACTCAAGGCACCCCGAAGAAGGAATTGAAAATAGCCAGGAAAAGGATGAAGGAGGTACTACATGGCTGAATTGAAATACGAACCTGTTTCTCATGATCACGAGGCGTTTCTTAAAAAAGCCAATGAACGCGAAGGATTCCGTAAGGCATACGACAATCTGGAGGAAGAATATCATCTTGTTCGGGAAATGCTATCGGCGCGTTCAAAGTCTGGTCTCACGCAAGAGGCGGTTGCGGAATTGATGGGAACGACAAAAAGTGCGGTTTCACGCTTAGAAGCTGCGGGAAGGCATGCGCCATCCTTGACTACCCTTAAAAAATATGCTCAGGCTGTCGGCTGCCATCTTGAAATCAAATTAGTTCCAAAATCTTGCCCAACGAGTCAATCCAGCGGATCGGCCAAAAAGCGTGCCGCCCGCTGATTTCTTCGATTCCGCGCGACTGCGCCGCGATTATGCATGATGATCTTTACGAACAAATAATTACAATTATATTCGAAACATGATAAGATTAAGTTATGAAATGCACCCAATATTTCCTATTTGTAAGACAACGTTCCGATAGAGAAGGCATCAAAGAAGAATGGATACTTGAAACCATCAGTAATCCTTTGAAGACAGTAAAGCAGTCAGACGGTCGAATAAAAAAATGGAGATATATTCAGGAAGCTGGAAAATATCTGAGAGTCATTCTGTTGGAAGACGGTGAAACAGTTCATAACGCCTTTTTCGACAGAAGCTACAAGGAGGAGTAACCATGAAAATCCGCTACTTTGCAGATACGGATACGGCACTCATTGAGTTTTCAAATGAATCAATTTTAGAAACGAAAGAAATATCAGAAAACCTCTATATTGATTTGGACGGCAAGGGCAATCTTGTCAGTATGACCATTGAACATGCAAGGGAAAAAGCCAATATCTCAGAAGTGTCATATCTGCAAATGGAAAAAGCGCTGCATAACGAGCCGCTCCACCGGATCGCCGGGAAATCCGGCTCCCGGTGAGCTTTGCGTTCGCCCAACCAAAATGATGCTTTGACATCACGCCACATGATGCTATGATGACTTTATGAGAACAACACTTACTATAGACGACGATCTTCTGGACAAAGCGAAATCCGTTGCGGCAAAACTTCGTGCACCATTTCGGCGCGTGGTTAATGAGGCACTGCGTACCGGATTGCAGATGGTTGAGGATACCCCGCCGCGAACTCGATCCTATCACACCCATCCCCACAATATGGGGCTAAAAGCTGGAAGGAATCTGGACAACATCCAGGAGCTTCTGTCTCAGATCGAGGGGGAAGATCACCGGTGATCCTCGTGGATGCTAACGTTCTCTTGTATGCAGAAGACCAACAGAGTCCTCACCATGTGATGGCACGCGAATGGTGGGATGCTCAGTTGTCCGGTGCATCGCCAGTGTGCCTTTGCTGGACCGTCCTTGGTGCGTTCATCCGCATCGGCACGAATCCACGCGTCTTTGAGCACCCCCTGTCTCTCGATCAGGCACTCTCTCGTGTGCAAAGCTGGTTGGATCAACCCTGCACGCGCATCATTCATCCTACCGACCGGCACTGGATCATCTTTCGGAAAATGTTGGTCGAAGGCCAGGCCGTCGCTAACCTTGTGACCGATGCGCACTTGGCCGCTCTGGCTAGTGAACACGGCTGTGAGTTAATCTCCACCGATACCGACTTCTCGCGCTTTCCTGGGGTCAAGTGGAAAAACCCATTAAAGTAACTAACATTCTGGCGAACCATCGGCGCTATGAATTGCCATCCGCTTTCTGTCCGGCGCGCTTCACGCGTCAGCCATCAAGCGGCTGCAGCGCCGTTCGCCATGGGGAATAAGGATGCCTGAAAGAATAGCGCAATACTATAAAGTTCATTTGAACCTGCAAAATGCAGAACTGAGCGAAGAATATTACTATCGCAGTCTGCCTTTTTGCATCATCAACGCTGTTTTCTCCCTGGCCGCCAGGTACAGTTCCACGAGAAATGCCGTGATACGCTTCTGTAATGTTGAGGGATTACAGTGATTGAGACAACACGGCTCGCCTTATCCCGACACGGGGGAGCAGTATTCAGTAAGACAGCTCGTTGAATTCCTATCCGGCTATGACGACTACCGGCAAATTGCGACTGAGGTATTCGACAACTGTCAAAGGACATCCACGAAAAACGGAATACTTAAGGCCGAAGCTGTACATAGCTTTGCCTGTGCCTGAGTTCTCTTACACTACCATGTAAACTATTTCCAGGACATACCGACAGTCATTTCAGGCGCACAATTCGAGTCAGACATCCGTAACATTCCCGGCCAAACGTACGGGACATCACTGAACTACTTCTTCATGCTCGCAGGCGAGGAGAATATGGTTAAACCAGACAGGATGATCCTACGATTTCTGTGGCGAGTCATTGGTAATCAGGCAAGCCAACAGAATGCTCAGGCCTGGTTGTCACAAGCACTACAAATCCTTAACCGGCCATACCCGACGCTGACATTACGTAAATTGGATCACGAAATATGGAAATACGAGAAATCAATGGCGAACGAATAAGGATAGATCGTGAGAGCGAAGCGAACCACGATCTTATCCTGTGGTTGGACAAGCCCGTCGGGGAATTGAACGGTGTCCTTATATAAGCAAATATCTTTTTTAGAATGGGAGGTGGTTTCAGCCCGATCTGGATGGAAGCTTTTTTCAGGGCGAGCGAGATCGCCAAGCCTGCGGAGAAGCTTAAAAAAATTGGCATCTATGTCATAAAGACAAGCAAATCCTCCTGTGCTTGTGTTTACTTCAGGTCA
>MNZP01000128.1 GCA_001873675.1 Syntrophaceae bacterium CG2_30_49_12
TTAACTTCTATAACCACGAGAGGCCTCACCAGTCTCTCAATTATCAGACCCCGGAGGAGGTCTACTTTCAAAGAGCGGCATGAACAGGAAGAGAAAAAAGACGCCATCCCTCTCTTCCGGAATGAATAACTTCAGACCCCAAAGTGTAACTTAAATATCTTAAAAAATTGTCTTGACAAAGGGGTCCACCTTATTCATTCAATAACCTTCCACAGAGAAATCATCCCCTCATGAGGATAAAATATGGCAAGGTTTTGTGGCCAAACCATTTTTTTAAGGTACATCGCATATGATACAAACGCATTCGTAATACGAACATCGAGGGGAAATGTCTCAAGCGATTTTATGGCGCCACCACTCCGGGCAGCATACACGGTCACGATACTTGAGACACCTGCAAGAACCAGTAAGGGCAACTTCTCCCGTATTAAAGGAGAAATTTCTGACCACTGGATGCCATTCCTATTTCCCTGCATTGCTGACGGAAACCGATTTAGGGGCCAGTAATCCAGGAGAAGCAGGACAAAGGGCAATGTCACAAGCATAGGTTTTACCAGAAGGCCCATGGTGAATGATAGCATAACTAAGAGATACCGCTTGAGAACGGGGGATTCCACATATAAAACGTAAGTCAGCATGGTCAGTGTCCAGAATAAGGTGCTCAGCACATTTTTGCGCTCCGCTATCCAGGCGACAGATTCAACATTTATGGGATGGACAGCGAAAAGAAAAGCGACAAGGGCACTCTTCCAGGTTTCACCGCTCATTCTGTTAAAAACAAAAAACAGCAAAAGGGTGTTTGCGATATGAAAAATGATATTTGTCCAGTGATACCCTGAAGGATTTAACCTGTACAGATCATAATCGAACATCAATGATAGCCAGGTAAGGGGATGCCAGTTGGTTGTATGTGTTGTTGTGAATGCCCAGATGAGACCATGATAGGAAAGTCCGGATTGCACATGGGGGTTCTCAATAACGTACATGTTATCATCGAAGTCAATGAAGCCAAAATATTGCACCTGCCAGTAAACTAATAGAATGGCTACTGATAAAAGAATATAGATCAATACAACGCGGCGCTGTTCAAGACGAGATTCTTTATGGATGTTCTCGGCAGTCATACTAAGAATCTGACAAAATGAAGATTTTTCAACTGTTTGACCAGATTCTCGTCCGCTGTTACAAAGGATGCATCAAGGGACTCGGCTAAAGCAACGAAAGTGGCGTCGTAGACTGTTATGTCATATTCCCGCGCAATTTCTACCGCCCGACACATAACCTGCCCGGAGGGAAAAACCTGTTCTAACCCCATGTCGTAAAAACTGAGCAAAGCATCTTGAACCTGTTTTGTAGTCATCTCCCCTTTGTAACGCATAACATTGGAAAGCTCATACACAACCAGCGAAGGAACTGAAACTACCGCTCGTCCCTGGAGATATGCCTCCCGCCAGGCCAGCGCCTGCCCGGCTAACACCTCTTCCTGGCGGAACCACTTAATGATCACAGAAGTATCCAATACTACATTGAGAACCATCAGCGGATTTCTCTCCAGCGGCGTATATCGGTGGTGCTATCCTCACCAGTACCAGGGGCTATGTGCGATAACCTGTTTTGTGCCTCTACCGCAGCTCGGACTCGAGGGTCATTACCGGCAGCCTTCTTCCCTCGCTTAATTTCGATATATACCCGCATGGCTTCACGCAGTAATTCACTCCGGCTGCGTCGTTCCTCTCGGGCAATGTTATCCACATCAGACAAGAAATCACCGGGAAAAGAGACCATTACTTTGGCCACGATCTTTGACCTCCTTCAAGCTTAATATAGACATATTACATCTTTTTATATCCTTTGTCAATACTGTCCCTCTCTGCCAATTCTGTTGAGTATTTCGGTCATGATTTCGTTTCCTATCTTGAGCCTTTCAGTAAGTTATGATCCGTATCTCCGTAGGCCGGATTAATCCGGGCTGCCTTTTGGTAATGGACCAGAGCCTCATCAGTGAGACCTATGCCCTCTAACGCAACACCCAGGTTGTAGTGGGCATTCGCATAGGGAGGCTGAAGTTTCACTGCTTCGCGAAAATGCCCAATTGCCTCTTCTAAGTATCCCTGATGCGCCAAAACCATCGCCAGATTATTATGCGCGCCTGCGTGGTCCGGCTGAAGTCGCAACGCCTCACGATACTCCTTTACAGCATCATAATAATTTCCTGCCCTGGTTAGAGCCACCGCCAGATTATTGTGAATGACAGGACTTTCAGGTTTTAATTTCAGGGCTTCCCTGTATTCAACTATGGCCTCCTCGACCCTGCCCATACGAACCAGCGCCTCTCCGAGGTTAAAGCGTACATCGGCATTGCCAGGTTTTATCTCCAATGCCTTTAAATAAAAGAGTATCCCTTCTTCTGTCTTCCCCTGAAGTGTCAGCACAAATCCGAGATTGTTGTACGCCGGTTCATAATTGGGCTTAATCTGTATGGCAGAGTGAAAATGCGCCATCGCCTCATCAAGTTTATCCTGCTCTTTCAAAGCCATCCCGAGATTATTATGGGCAAGGTAGTTCCCTTCCGTCACCCTCAGGGCGTGCTCAAAAAGAGTTATACTGTTCTTCCAGTGTTGCGCCTGGAACCATGCTAAGATCATCAGGATGGTCAAAACCGCCCCCGATAATAAGCCCCCAAACGCCTTTCGATGTCTCCATTTCTTGATTAAATCAGAAAAACCCCAGGAAATCATAATAAAAAGACCGATAAGAGGAACATAGGTATACCGGTCAGCCATGGCCTGGGACCCCACCTGAACCAGACCGATGACCGGAATGAGTGTTCCTGAATACCACAGCCATCCGACACCAAGATAGGAATAACTGCGCACTCTCCAGAGCACAAAAACCGTAATTCCCACAAACAACAGGACAGACCCTGAAACCTGCCAAACAGGCCATGTTCCAGGATGAGGATAAAAGACAGTTAGATCAGTCGGCCAGAACGTTTTTAGAATATAGCCTGAATAGGAAACAAACGCATTGGCAATACGCTCCATAACAGACAAGTGTCGGAGAGGCGCAATAGCTTCTCCGCTTTGTTGAGCAAAGAACGTCATTATGCTGGAAAAGATTGAAAGCACGATCAATGGTATTTTCTCCACCACCAGACGGCCGGCGGCGCTTTTCTCTAAGGAGACCCGATAGTGACAGGCTTCACCTTCGACTGACGACTGACGACTGACGACTGATAACGGAGTGCGCCCGAGAGGCCAGTAGTCAAGCAGGAGAAGGACGAAAGGCAAGGTTACCAGCATCGGTTTGGCCATCAGTCCAAGAGAAAAACAGACAAGGACCGGCAGATACCGCTTCACCCCCGGACGCTCAACATAGAAAATATAGGCATACATCGAAAGCATC
>MNZP01000107.1 GCA_001873675.1 Syntrophaceae bacterium CG2_30_49_12
CCTGAGCTGCCATTTGGTGAGCTACGGCAAGGGCGTCTATCGGGAGTCTTTGGCCTCCACCACCACCTAAAAGCTGCCGTTTTATGTCGTCAGGTAACGCGAAGTCTTTTTTTCTTGTAAACTTTCCCGGTTTATAGCCGACAATCTTTTTGTTTCCCACTTCATCTTCTTCAATGATAGGCGTATTTTCGATGCTTCCTATTTCTTTATAGGTATCAGGATCGAGCAACACAACACCGCCTTTTTTCATATCTCCAAGCTGAATAGGTTTCTTTTCTTTCCCGCCCTTCGTCGCTTTCAATTTTGCCGACTCCGCCGCTTGAGCTAACTTCCCCTTGGCGTACTTAGCCCTCTGCGTAGGCCCACCTTCTTCGAAATAGAAAGCATCCGGGTTGGCCTCGACATTGCTTAAAACATTGGTAAAGAACGGAGTCTCACCTTCTTTTCTGGTATCGGCCAGATATTTCCTGATGCCCGATATGTTTTCAGGACGCAACTGAGGACTAATATCTCGCTCATTAGCGTAGTCCACCATCTGTGCCGCTTCACGGGCTTGTTCCAGTTGAAGTTCTGCGGCCTGATTATTTAACTCTTGTGCCCTGTTTTGAAGCTCTTGCGCCTGCTGTAATAGATTTTCGTAGTCCATACCCGGATGAAGCCCCTGAGCCTGAGACGCTCTTTGTTGATTTTGAAATCTGCTATATTTAGCCATTGTTATTCTCCCATTCCCATTCTAGCTTTAAATGCAGGGCTTATTTCCCGATGGTGCATTGCAGCAAGCTTCATTTGTCTTTTAAGACCTGGGTACATTAAATCCGCAACTTGAGGATATTTCTTTGACAAATATTTTTTCCCCCAAGACTGATCTTCTTTCATAGGACTCGTCCCACCCCCTGCCCCTCCTATTCTTGGGAGCAGAACATTAACTACCTTACCAAAATCACTTGGTGACATTCTATCTATTCCAGGCGTCTCGGATAGCCTTTTATACACCCCCTGCGCTTCCATTTTACCCGACATCGGAGGATAAACGCCAAGAATATTCATCTGCAACCTTGCAGTCTCGGCGTTTGTCATGTGTCCGAGCTTGATAGGCTGCATGTGCGTCTTTACCTCAAGGTTACCCATAATGTCCTTACGGATATTTTCCTGGTTATCAAAATTACCACCGTAAGCATTGTACGCTCTGGCAATTTCAGGAAATTCCGTTAATGTTCTGTATCCCATTTTACACCGCCTTTGTCAAAAGACCTTTATAGCTTTTACCTGTCGATTGAAAATTCCTTGGCAACTTTCCACCCTTCGGCCTTAGCATATTATAATAATAATCCAACATCGTCAGGCTATCTACCGCTTTGTTAAACTGCGGATGCTCAAGCCCGATTCCGGCCCCCTGTAAATTCTTTTTTGTTTCCGCACGATCTTGGGCAATTAAGGCCGCCGGGCCTCTAGCCTCTGTAATCTTTTTCTTCAACATTCCCCAACCGATACCGATAGCCATAACAATCCTCCTATGCGTAACCTAGATACTTATACGGATTAAATGATGTTGTGCCGCCTACAAAAGCTTTAATTCTTCCAGGCTGATGTTCTATCGCACTTTTATAGTATTTTCTATATTGATCTGCTAAACTTTGTGCCGCCGAAGACATCCCCTTTACCCCAAGATATTTTGCGTATGGAGCCATTTCAGCCTTCATCTGCTCAACCTGTGGCATCATCTCAAGTTCAGCCTCTTTTAACGCACCCTGTACTCGCGCTCCGTACTCCTGTTGTGCCGCCTGGTTCTGAGCTTGGTATTCCGGCAGGTATCGGTTCAATGCCTCTGTCGAAGCTGATTGCATAACATTACCAAGGCCAGACCCAAACCCGGACATTGCAGACTTAGCCCTCTGTTGTGCGGCGTAGGGGTTATCCCTGTCCACACCACGCCCGAGGGTGATACTTTCCCGTAAAGCATTACGCAATCCCCTTATTCCGGTAGCCGCCGCCTGCTGCTTGTAGCCGGAGATGGCAGTCTGATCCATCTTTGGAACAGCCGTATCCCATTTTGGGATATTGAGTTCCGGCATTTTGATATTCCATGACGTTTTCCCGACGTATGGGCCTATTTTATCATAATCAGGAATAAACTGTGCATTTCTTACTGCCATTGTCGTGTCTCCTTATGCGATCATTGTAATGATAAGATGTGCTGTATCACTAACGCTTACTCCACCAGTATGAATAATGCCTTTATGTATTTCCCAAGTGAGGTATGGCGGTTCAACATTTAGGTAATCGAAATCGTAATCCAGGATGCAAAAATATGCATATCTACCAAGATTATCTCGGACATATTTAATACCCTTAGAGTTAAAATTACAAGTCATTTTTGCCCCTGGCCATGACAGAATCCCAATCCCAAAAGTATTACCTATGAAACTGTTGTAATCACTAGTGTTTATTACCTCCCCTTGCGTCCCACGCTGAACCGACATATCCATATAGTAAAACGGATCAACCAATTTAACTTCTTTGATAATCCCGCTTATTCCTGAAAGATCAAACCTGATAAATCCTCTAAAAATTGAAAACTTACCGGTACTGCTTTTATAAGCCGCTATTGCCAAATCATCCCACATCTCTACACCCTCTCCTGTCGCTATGTCATGAGCATCGGCCCACGTCGGTTCGGAAAAACGGTATACATCAGCAGAGGCACTCCCTCCTTCCGCAAAAACGATATATTGTTTCATAACCCCTTTCCCTTCCTCTGATGGGCTAGTATAAATATATGGGCTAGTATAAATATCCGGTATATCATTAAAATCCCAATCCCAATTCGGTCTCCAATCAAACACAATGGGATATTGATTCCATGTCAATTCCATTGCAGGGTAATCTTCACTGTATTCAGCATAAGGCTTTTTATACAGCGAATGTGGAACATTTGGGTTACTCGAATAAATATATTGTGCAGGAACAATCCGCATGTAGTCAGGATAATCCTCGCTATTGATATACGGTTTTCTGAACTTTGAAGATGTCCTCATTGGAGGCTTTATATTCGTTCTGCCCACTACCGTTCCTCATGTGCGTAACAGTAAAGGCCCATGTCCTCAAGATACATGGATTGTGTTTTACTGTTATTTCTGATCTTAACGGATAAATGATCTCCGATTTCGTTCAAGTTAAACCTATGTCGTCTTGATAAATCGTCTTCGTTGGCCGCCGTCATATCGAGATAAAAAGAAGTTGATTCGACACCATTATTATATATCGTTATCTCAACGTTCCCCTCGCTCTGC
>MNZP01000058.1:0-258 GCA_001873675.1 Syntrophaceae bacterium CG2_30_49_12
TGGGTTGTGAGCGGCGCCACAGCCACGAGAATAGAGCAGGCAAGCGCTGTGAGTTTCGGCGCGCTCACGGCGGCTTCAATAGAAGCGAAGCCCACAAATGTTGCGTCGCTTACGAATCTGAGTTCCGGCGATTCGGGCTGGCAGATAGAGAATATAGGTAAAAACAATTCCGGCTGGCGGAACACGACGGATTACTGGCAGTCGTCCGGGCTTACGGCAAACACTGAGTATTCGTTTAAGTCAAAAAGCCGCAATCGT
>MNZP01000058.1:270-3286 GCA_001873675.1 Syntrophaceae bacterium CG2_30_49_12
AATGCTTATACGGATAGCCAATCGACCTATACTCTCGCGCAAACGCCTGATGCATCCTGCAATAAATCGCAGGGCGTGTGGTATAACACGACAGCTTTTACATTTTCTAATTTACGCAGTTGGGGAGCGGGCGGCATAGAATATTATCGTTATGTTTTTGACCAAAATCCCACGCGTCCGGTATGGACAGATACGGAAGACCAGTGGACAAGCGGGACGAAACAGGTGAACGCGGGTTCGGACGGAAATGACTGGTATTTGCATTTAAAGTCATATAATGCCGTAAATAGAGGCAGCGGCACGGCTGATTACGGACCTTACTATTACGACGGGACAAGTCCTGGGGTTCCATCCCTTGTTTCACCTGCGGATAATTATTCAACGACGGGTACGACGATTACATTTGATTGGTCGGATGTGTCCGATACGGGGGGGTCGGGAGTCGGCGGTTATTTGCTGCAAATTGACAATGACATAAATTTTGGGAGTGTAGATTACTCATCGTCAACGGTTTCATCGCAGGCGGAAATAGTTTTTACAGTGGGGGATTATTACTGGAGAGTGAGGTCAAGCGATACGGCGGGCAATTATTCTGACTGGTCTTCAACGAGAGCGATTTCAATCAACCCTGACAGTAACACATTTTTAGGAGGTTCCGGCGACGGCTCGTCAATGAGCGCTTATGCGGATGATGTGACTGCCGCGGGGCCCTGTCCTCTTTATGTTTATAACGGTGGGGCGGGTGACGGCGCGGTCACCGCGGCGGGAAACGATTACCGCATATATGTGTATGCGAATCTGTCGGCGCTGACGGCGGCTCCGACAAATTACGCATTGAGGGGGGCGGTTGAGAGCGATTTCGGTCTGCCGCTGAATTGTTATTATTTTGAGGAGCAGACGGGAAATTCGGGGGGAGGCGGAGGCGGCGACGGTTTCGGCATCTGGCGTTCAACGACATCCTCCGGCTTGAGCGATATCACCGACTACACGCTGTTATCCAACACATCGTATCAGTGGCGGCTGACGGGGAAGGATATTTACGGCAACACAAATTATTCCGCTCTGATCGCTTCCTACACATTGTCTCTGCCTCCTGATGTAAGCTGCAATAAGGCGCCGGATGTGTGGGTGAATGTTTCAACATTTAATTTTACAAATAACGCGGGATTCGGAAGCGGGGGTGTTGAGTATTACAGGATAAAATTCAGCACGAAGGCCTCTTACACTTTTACGGACACGGAAGCGCAATGGTCATCGGGACTGTTTGTGGGGACGGCGACTTTTGATAAATCGTGGTACCTGCACACAAAGTCATTTAACAAAAGTGACATAGCCAATGGCGCTCAAACTTATGGACCTTACAAGAGCGATGTGAGCACGCCGACGGGCTTGGCTGTGTCGTTTGGGGATATTGTCGACGGGAGCATCGCTCTTGTCGCGACAGCGTCGGATGAGCCGGCAGGCTTGGCCGCCGCGCCGTATTGGTATAGCGAGACGCTCGGCAATAGCGGAGCCGGAGGGGCGGGAGACGGTTTCGGCGAATGGGGTTCGGGGAACATCACGGACACGGAACTTGTTGCCAACACGCAGTACAGATATAAGGTAAAGGCGAGGGACAATGCCGGGAATGTTACCGGCTGGACGACGGAGATTGCAACTTATACCCTTGCGAAAATACCGTTGCCTCCGGCTCTTTCTGTGCTGTCGTTGTCAACACTGCATATAACGGTTCAGCCGGGAAATACGGATAATCCGGCAGTGACCAAATATGTGGTGAAAGTGTCGTCTAACTTTGGCACATGGGTCGGCTATATGAAAAGTGACGGAACTTTACAGGGAACGGAGTTCTGGGACACAAAGGCGAATTTTGGCGGCGAATCGGGCAGGGATATAGGAAGTCTCGCGGCGAATAATCTTTACAAATTTGAAATAAAGGCGAGGAATCAGAACTTAATAGAGACGGAATATGGCGCTGAAGTCAGTTCGGCTACGAAAATAGAAAGCGTCGGAGGTCTTGATTTCAGCAATGTGAGTCAGTCGGGAATAGATGTCAGGGCTTCGGGAAGTTACAGTAATCTTGATACAGGCAGTTCGGGCATTAAACTCTGGTGTCAGACGACATCGACGGATACGGGCTGGAAGCAGAATAATGATTGGTGGAATCAAACAGGCCTTTCCATAAACACAACTTACTGGTTTAAGGCCAATTCAAGAAATCAGGATGGGCTTGAGAATACGCAGACCTCTTTGTTCCCAAAGTCCACACTTGCCAATTCGCCGCTGCAGGCGACGCTATCGGTGCTTGATGTTGACAAAATAAATATTCTGGTGAACGCAAACAGTAATCCCTCATGGACACATTACAGAATAGCGGTGTCAAGCGAAGCAAGCTTCGCGGCTACACAATATGTGCAGGCGGGCGGGCTTTTGGGCGGGACGACGGTCTGGCAGACGAGGGCGGACTGGGGCGGGGACGGCGGCCAAATTGTTAGCGGGTTAAATGCGAACACGCTATATAAGTTCAAGGTAATGGCGCGAAATAATGAGGGCGTGGAAACGGCAAGCAGTCCCGAGTCTTTCAAGTATACAAAAATAGAATCTCCAACGGGGATTGGCTGGGTGAATTTAGGTTTAAGCAGTATCACGGTGAAAGGGGACGGGACAATCAGCAATCTGTCGGATGGAGGAATACAGTTCTCATATACGGCGAACGGGGCGAACTGGACGGATCAGGACTTTGTGATAACGAATGAGTGGACGAAGTCGTCTTTAACGGCGAACACAACATATCAGTTCAGGGCGAGAACGAAGTCGGGCTCGCCCGACGGAGTAATCAATAACTGGGTTGTGAGCGGCGCCACGGCCACGAGAATAGAGCAGGCAAGCGCTGTGAGTTTCGGCGCGCTCACGGCGGCTTCAATAGAAGCGAAGCCCGCAAATGTTGCGTCGCTTACGAATCTGAGTTCCGGCGATTCGGGCTGGCAGATAGAGAATATAGGTAAAAACAATTCCGGCT
>MNZP01000125.1 GCA_001873675.1 Syntrophaceae bacterium CG2_30_49_12
AAGATGGATATAAATTGAATAACGGAGTTTTCTCATTAATTTCAATGTGCCATGCATTAAAAAGGCTATTATAAAGAATTAATCCTATAATCTTGGTGCCTTTGTGCCTTTGTGGCAAGATACCTGAGTAGTTACAGATTTTCCTCAAATTGCTCTCAGCAAATTCTTTTATCCACAAAACTATTCTTACCGAGAATTTTCTTTTAAGAAAAACACTACACACGGACAAAACACGATGTTTGTCAGGGTTGCCATTAATATCCCGTCGGAGAAGACATTTTTATATGCCGTCCCTGAAGCCCTAAAAGAGGGAATCACCGTGGGTAAACGGGTCTTCATCCCCTTCGGAAAGAGAAGGCTGATAGGCTACATCATAGAAAAAACATCCGCTACAACCTGTGAAAATATTGATACTAAAGA
Organism: Syntrophaceae bacterium CG2_30_49_12; assembly: GCA_001873675.1. Taxonomy (GTDB): domain Bacteria; phylum Desulfobacterota; class Syntrophia; order Syntrophales; family CG2-30-49-12; genus CG2-30-49-12. Next base: position 421 of record MNZP01000125.1, read on the forward strand.
GATTATCTCCATATTGGACACTGAACCCCTCTTCAATGAAGATGACCTGAGATTTTACCAGTGGGTGTCCCATTACTATATTCATCCCCTCGGTAAAACACTGGCCGAGATCCTGCCCGGCGATAAAGTTATCCCGAAGAAAGAAAAGATCATCACATTGAATCTCGAAGACACACCCCCCCTGAAACTGACGGAAAAACAGGACAAAATAATTAATTTTCTTAAGCTGCGCGGTAAGACGATCCCCCTGTCCATCATAAGTCAAACTTTCAAGAACGCCTCCTCTCTGATCAAGAGCCTGGAAAGAAAGGGACTTATTTTCGTCTCCGAAAAAGAGGTCTGGCGATCCGTCGGCGTGACTTCTGATATCGGTAAAAATGACCGGCATATCGTCCTGAATGAAAACCAGAAAACAGCCCTTGAGGAGATCATGAAAGGCCTCTCCTCCGGCCGATTTTCTACCTATCTTCTCCACGGCGTGACGGGAAGCGGCAAGACAGAGGTGTATCTCAAAGCCATGGAAGAAACTCTCCGGTTAAAGGGAGGGGTGATCTTCCTTGTCCCGGAAATAGCCCTCACACCTCAACTGCTCTCCCGCTTGAACGGAAGGTTTCAGGACCACAAGATCGCAGCGCTTCACAGCGGCATATCAAGGAACGTCCGGTATGACCAGTGGCGACGGATACAACGGGGGGAGATCACTGTGGTTGCGGGCGCCCGCTCCGCCCTGTTTGCACCGGTGAGGAATTTAAAGTTGATCATCGTGGACGAAGAACATGACACCTCTTACAAACAGGAGGACCGGCTGAGATACAATGCCCGTGATCTTGCCATCGTAAAGGCAAAACTCAATTCTGCCCTTGTTATCCTTGGTTCTGCCACACCGGAAATCCAGAGCTACTTTAATGCGAGGGTAAAAAAATATAACTACCTGTCATTGCCTGAAAGGGTGGAAAACAGACCTCTGCCGCAGGTGGATGTCATTGATATGAAGGGAGAAAGAGATGAAAGAGGAAAGGTGCCGGTCTTATCCCGGTCACTGAAAGATGCGATCCATGATGCTCTAAAAGAGGGGAAACAGACGCTCCTGTTTTTGAACAGGCGGGGTTACAGTACCTTTATGCTCTGTCTTGAATGCGGCCATGTCTTTAAATGCCCGAATTGCGCTGTGTCTATGACATACCACGCCCATCCCGGCGTTCTGCAATGTCATTACTGTGATTATGCAATCAAGGCCCCTCCCCTCTGTCCCGGCTGTCACGGCAGCCGCATCGTGAGTTACGGTATGGGGACGGAAAGGGTAGAGGAGGAGGTAAAAAACATCTTCTCCCATGCCCGCATCGGGAGGATGGACAGCGATACAACGGCACGGAAGGGGGCCTATGAGAGGATACTCTCAACCCTCCACAGGCAGGATATAGACATTCTTGTTGGCACACAGATGATTACTAAGGGACATGACTTTCCGGCGATCACCCTCGTCGGTGTAATATCGGCCGACACATCCCTGAATATTCCCGATTTCAGGGCTGCAGAGAGGACATTTCAACTTCTCACCCAGGTCTCAGGAAGGGGAGGCAGGGGCGATTCACCGGCAAGGGTGATCGTTCAGACCTTCAATCCCGGTCACTATAGCATCAGGAGAGCAAAAGATCATGACTGTTCAGGATTTTACGAAGACGAACTCCCTCTGAGAAAGGCTCTTCTATATCCCCCCTTCTCCCGTATCGTCGTCCTGCACCTTCAGAGTCTAAAAAAAGATCGGGGTATGAAGGGTATCGAAAATCTCAGGAAAACCATGGGAGATCTTTTTAGGATCAACAATTTGGCGGGGAAAGTAGAGGTCATCGGTCCGGCAGAGGCCCCTATCGCCAGGATCAGGGGGAGATACAGGTGGCAGCTCCTTTTGAAGGCTAAGGATATTAGGATACTTCATACCCTGACCAGGGATCTCCTGGCAAGATTCAAGAGAGGCGGTTTAGATATCAGGGTGGATGTGGATCCGGTAAACTTCATGTAGAAAAGTAAGCCTGTGTCAGCGAAATTTGAGCGGGTGGCTCAGCTGATGAACGGATATATCTTTGAGCATCACCTTGATCTGCACCGTGAATGTTCCCCAGCCCCGGGCGGTAACCTGAAACTTGTCGCTGCGCGAGCAGACCACACGTACTGGATTCGGGAATGTCGGGTGCAGAGTGTACTCCACACATCGGATCCGGTCGAGCTCAGCGGGAGCGCCTTCGATATAGACGCCCCACTCCCACCATCCCGGCTCGATCTGCCGTGACCAGTTCCTCGCGGTCACTCTTAGGGAATCTGGAGCGGGTTGCTGTTTAAAAACCAGCGGATGCTCCCGTGCCTCGATACGGCCGTTCTTGTATAGGATGTTAACCTTCACTGTGAAGATACCCCATCCCTTGGTGGAATGGGCAAATTTGGTTTCCGGCTGGTTGCAGACCTTGCGCACTGGATCTGGAAACGTCGGATGCAGGGTGTACTCGACACACCGGATCTGACGCAGCGTTTCTGGGTCGGCGTCAACGAATATTGTCCACGTCCAGCGACCGGCGCCGACATAACTCGACGTATTTTTGATCCTCAGATCGGCAAAGCTGGGGGAGACGGCCACAGCCAGCACTACCGCCGTGCTTAATGCGATCGCCTTTTTTCGCCAGATCCTCAGCATGAGGCCGTCACTCCTGCACCTGCTTGCGCGCCGTGGCCGCGGTTTCCCGTATACTGTGATCATCTGTCTGCCAGATTCCTTTTGGCGTTCGGAAGATGATGAAGAACGGCGTCTTCATATCCGGCACTTTAACCTGGACAGATAGCGCGCCTTCGCTCATTTTCGTGATAATCGGAATGGGCTCTTGACCTTTGGGCGTCTTGATAAACGCCTGTGGACTAAACTGTGGATTTCTTGGGTTCACTTCATCGGGCTCGAAATGTACGTTAAGCCGCACCATGATTGGACCGGTGTAAGGGCCAGGCTGCAGGGGTGGAGGTAATTTGGTCAGAGCGAACAGGATTCCGCCGATCAAAAGGCCACAGAGGAGCACAATTGCTACACCCTTGAGACTGATAACACCAAATATGGTCGCCTCACCAGGGCCTCCCAATACGGCGTCTCTAAAATCGCGTCGGATGATTAACGCCGCCACCAGCGCCATGAGCAGCAAGGCGAAGAAAACAGCAATCAGTCCTGGGATGGAATACTGCATCGTACCTTCCGATTACGCATAACGGGCTGGCAATGGAGCGCAGCGGAATTGACAGTCCGTTATGATGCGGTTGTTATGCTGGTTTATTCGACTTGCATCTTTTGTAAACAAACTCAGGATCGAGATCAACGCCACATTCCCATTCAATTGTGTCGAACGCAACCCGAACCCGTCTGAATGCGTCGTAGTCTTTAAGTCGCCGAAATATACCGAAATCAAGAATCGGCTTCATGTCAAGACTGCCATTTTCGCCATTATCAAAAATGACGGAAAGTACATAGTTGTCGCCGGGAATAACTTCTTTCACTGAAGGATACATAGTCTTACTCCTTACTGAAGAGGTTGAATCTTGAACGGTTCCTCCCCATTCATCACAAGTTTCCAATCTGCCAATAGCTCTTCTTGATGCAACTCCGCCCACGTAAGTACCAATTTTGTTTGCCTGACTCGTTGTAGTATACATGAAAATGCGGCGGCTGATGTTCGCCAGGTGCAAAATACATCCGGATGATGATCCCGTAAAACATTGAAATGGTTGGCATCGTTTCTATCCTTTCTATACGTGTTGCAAGCAATCGTTCAAATTACCTCATTAAGCCAATGCTCTTGGGATCATCTTTTCTCTTGCCGGACAGTCTCAATTTCATAAAGTTGACGGACAACCGGAAGGGTCTGCTTAAGTATGTTCTTGGCCTCTTCTTTTCTTACAATGCGGTTGCCGTGTATTATGTGTAGTTTGTCCCCGTTCTTACTTTATGAAGCGGTTTGCGCATTTTGTCAAAGACGTTGACACGGTCACATAACTGATTAATCAGTTCGAGCTTACCAAAGTTAAAAGCGCTGACATACAAAGCAGTGAAGAGTACGAGGCTCATGAATGCTTCGCGTGCTGAGAGGTAAGGTTTTGGCCTTGGCACCGGGATCGGAAATTATATCTCAGCAAAAGCAGTAAGTGCACTCTTCACTTGGCCGGATTCCCAATCCGCCTTCAGTAAGGCGTCTTCAATCTGTGGTCACGAAAGACCGCTCGCCAAAGCATCCCTGACAAAGTTTAACAATTCCTCAATTGATTGCCATTGTTTTTCTTCCTTATGTGCCAACGCGCCGATCAGCGGGCGGCGGCTTTTTGCCGCTCCGCTGCATTGGCACTGTTAGGCGGCCTGCTGCTATGAGTCCTCCTGCAACAACACTCGAAATCCCGCTTGTTCAAAATGCTCATCCGTGGTCAACGCTTCGGTAATCCCCCGCTCTTGCATAACAACGAACGAGACACAATCGGTCAGTCCCCATTCCTTATCAGGACGCTCTCGATAGAGTTTGACCGCTCTCGCATACAGGTCTTCTGACAGTGGAACAATCTTTACGTTGGGGTCTGCTTCCAGTGCGTTTAACAACTTTACCGCTGCTTGACGATAGCGTTGTTTCGCCAAAGCGTTCCCAAGTTCCAACAAGACTGCACGCGTTGTTACCAAGCGTGTCTTCGCAGCTTCTAACTCGTTAGCAAGACCAATTGCTCGTTGGTGGAAGGAGTCGCTCCATGAAGACAAGGCGATTGAGTAAGACGAGTCAAGAAACACTTCAGTTCTCACTGGCCAGTGCTCCACCATACAGGTACTCTTCCAGGTTGGCTGACCAATCTGGGGGACCTTCTAAGTCGAGTGAGCGTGCTATTCGTAAGAACGATGTCTCTTGTTCTACAGCAGGCGGTATGGTTTCGATAACAATCCACACGCGAGTGTTTGGTTCAAGTACGATTGGCTCAGCAGGATGGAACACCGCGCCGTCAAATAATGCTTCAATTGTTCTAGCCATTGTTTTTTCCTCCAACATTCCATGCCATGCAGAGTATAGCACAGACAGATATGCACCCTGTGCACAGGGCGCTCATAGGCTTCCTCGCACCGCCTAACGCTGAGTTAAGCGGAATCTGGATTTAAGGCACAGACATTCATCATGCCGGATTATTTTGTTATATTCCCTGAATATCAAATAATCCGGCAGTCCAGATTTCCGCTTGAACGTTTCGTTATATTAAGCCTGCCCCCGACTTTTCGGTCTATGGTGTAAAGTAACCTTCTCACCCCTGAAAGCGCATCCGCAGAATCTCTTTCTTGTGGAAAACAGATACAATAATTGAGATAACTATTCTCAAATTGCATGAATATTGTCAACTTTTCAGTTGATAAACCAGCTCTGAAGAATCAGAAAAAAAAGAGGAATTCTACTTACTAATCCAACAGAGAATTATAAGTGTTCATTTTTGAAGGACAGAGTAGTAGAGGGCTTTGAAAATATCAAAGTTATTTAGGGGATGCAAGTTTTATTTGAGGGGGGGGTAATCTGGAGCATGGTTAATCTATCAGGAGGTATCAAAGTATATCCGGATTCTTTTATCTAACCACTTGAGGGTTAGGTCATCCAGTAAGGTAAACTTAAGTTCTTCCATTAATCTATGGGCAACGTTTTTAGCACTTCCGTAAAGCTTTTTGATTCTCTTTTTGCCCAAAATTCCATATTCCATAAGCTGAATCAGAATATGGGCAATCTGTAATAGCAGATAGAAGTTTTTTACGGCAAATACATTGGTACTGTAGGCATGTTCCAGATTAAACCCCCCATTTTTCTGGGTATTAAACCCTTCATTCTCAATCTTCCATCTTTTTCTACCTCCTTCGTTGGCAATGATGAAGCAGTTTTTTGATGTTAGGTTTAAATTGGTTAACCACACAAAGTCTTTTGGTTCCTGTTTTTCTTTTATTTCGTGGCAGGAAAGGACATTTACCAGATGTCCTTCATGGTCTATTTCTGTGACCCATTGATAATCTTGCCTCACATCTTTTTGAGAGAAGGTGAGCCTATTTTGGGGCTCAAGGGGTAAAAGGGCATTAAACTCTTGGGCGACAGTGGGAATAGAACCTGCCTTAAAATTGATGATGTATTTCCAATGGTAATTTTCGGCTATTTCCATGATCTGTTGATTGGCAAAGAGGCTATCCAAACCAAGGCAGATCTTTAATTGGGGGAATTTCGATTTTATCCTGGCCAGAAGCCTATAGCCAGCCTTAAGCTCCGAGTCCTGTTTAGAAGCCAGAGGATTGGTATTTTCCATGAATTCAGTATCAAGAGAGAGGGCCATACCAAAGGGAAGGATCAGCTTTGCCTCAAGGACCGGATGGTAATAGATAATCTCTCCATTTTTCAGTTTCTTTTGTAGACATTGGTCACAGTGTTTCTTAGAGAAACTTACGTGTCCGGTCCCATCGATTGCGATAAGGTAATGCCTATCAAGGAGGCGATAGGGGGCAAAGCATTTTGCTCTCAAAAGCCTCCTTATCATAAGGGTACGAAGGTTAGAGATATTTTCCGGGTCAACCCCGGAGAGCAAATAGTTTAAGGTATCCCCATGAGGTATCTTCTCTGCTTGATATGGAAAGACTTTCTCAAGGTTTTGAATGAGGATATCGGATGAAAGTTCAAATTTTATCTGCCTGCGGGAACCCAATCTAAGGATAAACAGTAACAGGCCGGTAATTATCAAGCTTTCTAAGGGATAGGTAATCTTTTGACAATTTCTGGGATCAGGGATACTCTTCACCCAACCCCAAAAGGAAGGGAAGAAATGGCGGATGGTCTTTATAAAGCTTTTAAGGGTGACTTGCTTTCCGTCCATTTATTGGTTGAGAGTTTCCCTGAAGTATCGATTAAGGGGGTAAATAAAGACCGTCTTTATTGGTATATTTTTCTGATTGTAGCGATCGTATTTACCCCGGCCAGAGGTAGTGCCTACCTCTATCCAGTTGGCCGCCTTGTAACAGGTGCCTACAAAACGTTGTTTATCTACAAAGGTCTCTAAAAGGACTGGTGAATAGCCATATACCCTTTGCCAATCAGAGGGTAAGATCCTGGCCAAAAGTGAAAGAAGATGAGATGCCAGATAGGGAACTTTAACCCAGGGCAGGATTAAGAAGCGAGTATTGTTGATAATCAGGGGGAGGTTTTTGGTGCGTACTTCTGGTGACCAGCCAATGAATTGGTCACGGCAAGAAACCTTCCAGGATGCTGATCCAAAGGAAAGGCCTGCCAGAGGTTTTTCTTGAGCAAAGGCGATATACTTTAAATGAGCTCCTACAATCTGACAGTAGCCTAAATAGTGATAAGCCTCGATTAAGCCATTGAAAAGGGGCTCAAGCTCTGAGCCCCGAACCATTGTAATTCTTATAGGGGAGATTTGCTTAAGATTTTTTTCAATGGGAGTGGAATCATGTTCAGGAACAGGGATGGGCTTTCGATTTCTACCATGATTTCGGCTACAATTTTTTCTGGGTGGGAGTTGAAGATAACCCTTGGCTTCCAATCGTCGAAGAAGCTCACGGCAGGCCATGTCTTTTAAGGAGTCGTTTTGCTGTACCCAATTCCAGTGACGGCATAATTCTTGAGAGATGAAGGTACGACCCTTGTGCCAGTGTTTTTTAACCAGAAAATGGATAAAAGAAAGGTCAGAGGCAGTAACCAGACGTCCCCGAATAATGAGTTCCTGTTTCATGAACCATTATATAGCATATGCTTTCAGAAGACGCCAGTTAAAAATGAAGGTAAATTAAATTTTTTTTGGTCGGTTACAAAAAAGGTCTAAATCACAGAATTACAATTCCATACTTATAGATCTAACTCAAATGGAAGGAGATAGTGAGAAAAATATTTTTTACAAAAAAAGAAGGAAAATTTTTTAGCTTGCATTTTCAGTAAATTATCTCTGATATTGGTGAGAAAAAAATTAGGTTCTTTACAGCTGGAAAAAAAGAGGTGTGTCAGACGGAATTGAGGTGAAGGTTGGCGTTTTGGAAGCAGAGTGTAAGAAGCTCAACGAGTTTTATTTCAAGTATATCCAAACAGGGATGCCCTTTGTAACGATTAAGTTTGCCCAATCCCTCGATGGCCGTATCGCCTCCACCACTGGACATTCTCAATGGATCAGTTGTGATGCGTCTCTCAAGCTGGCCCACAGGTTACGGGGTATCCATGATGGTTTAATGGTGGGGATTGGAACCGTTCTCAGGGATGATCCGAGATTGACCGTAAGGTTGGCTAAGGGTGTTGATCCATGTCGGATCATCGTGGACAGCAATCTGAAGATACCTCTCGATGCAAAGGTGCTCACCGAAGGGGACCCCCAGAGAACTATTATTGCAACAACAGAGAAGATTGATAAGTCTAAGGCTTCTATGGTTGAGGATTTAGGGGCTCAGGTTATTGAGGTGGATGAAAACCAAAAAGGCCAGGTAGATTTGAGGATGCTCTTACAGAGATTGGGAGAGATGAAGATTTTCTCAGTTTTAGTTGAAGGTGGGGCAGAGTTACTCACTTCGTTTCTGAGGGCGAATTTAGTCGATAAATTCGTTATAGCCATAGCTCCTAAGATAATCGGGAAGGGAATCGAGGCGGTCGGTAATCTGGGGATCAAAGATGTGAGTAAGGCGATCAGGTTTTCTGAGGTAAAGACCAGGAAAGTAGGAACAGATTTAATCTTTGAAGGATGGCTTTCAAAGTAAAGGATAGGGAGAGAGAGAAAGACCCGGATGCCTAAAACGTCAAAGAGCCTCTGGTTTGTCGGCCCTAAGCAGGTAGCATTTCGAGAAAGGGAACTGCGGCAACCTCATAAGGGAGAGATAGGGGGCCCAAGGGAAGTGCTTAAGAATTACAGTTGAAAGAATGCTCAAGGCACTAATAAAATCCTTGTTGGTGAAAATTTTTCTTGACAACAGTTCCTATATATTGCTAATTAGCAATATAATTGCTGGTGAAAGCTTTACGGAACGTTCATGAACACAGTAGATAGGGGAAATATCCATGAAGGAATTTATCAGGGTGATGAAGGTACTTTCCGACCCGAATCGGGTGAAACTGCTCAAGATGCTCCAGCATAAAATGATGTGTGTATGTGAGATCCAGGCAGCCCTCGGTATAGCACAGCCAACCGTCTCGAAACATCTGAAGCAGCTTCAGGGTGCCGGACTGGTGGGTTGCAGGAAAGATGGTTTATGGGTTAATTATTATCTAACCGCGGAGAGCAGCAATCCCTATGCTGCTATCCTCCTGAAAAAGATGAAACACTGGCTCGGAGATGATCCTGAGATCACGCGTCTCGTGGAAAAAATTCCCACCCTGAATCGAGAGATCCTCTGTAAGAGATAACGGCTGATCCTCAAATATTGCTATATAGGAACTATGGAAGAACGGACTAAACTACTGGTTATTATTCTTATTTTTCTGGCCGTTTACTATCTTCCCTGGAATCACCCCATCGTTCGCCAATCGGGGCTTGAGGCATTCATGATGCTTCAGGAATATGCCAGGCAGCATGTTCTCACCTGTCTGATCCCCGCGTTTTTCATCGCCGGCGCCATCGCTGTATTTATCTCCCAAGCCTCGGTTCTGAAGTATTTTGGCGCCCAAACGAATAATATCCTTTCCTATTCAATGGCATCGGTTTCCGGAACCGTTCTTGCCGTCTGCTCCTGCACGGTTTTGCCTATATTTGCAGGCATTTATACAAGAGGGGCGGGAATTGGGCCGGCAACGGCATTTCTCTATTCGGGACCGGCCATTAACGTCCTGGCCATTATCCTGACAGCGAGAGTCCTCGGCTGGCAGCTTGGGTTGGCCCGGGCGGTAGGCGCTATCGTGTTCGCAGTCATTGTCGGCCTTTTGATGGCTTTTATCTTCCGCAGGGAAGACACCAACAGGATGGCCGGCCAGATCTATCTCCCCGACGATGACGGCAGATTACGGACACTCCTTCAAGATACACTCTATATGTTAACCATAGTTCTGATTCTAATTTTTGCGGCATTTGCCAGACCGGCGCCCGGTACCGCTGGATTGTGGACAATCATCTTTGCGGCAAAGTGGCACATTACAACTGCCCTTCTCGCGGCGCTGGCTGTAATGCTGAAGCTCTGGTTTACGAAGGATGAAATGGTAAACTGGGTGCAATCCTCATGGGGTTTTATGAAGCAGGTTTTGCCTCTCCTGACAGCGGGAGTCCTCGCGGCAGGGTTTCTCCTGGGGCGCCCTGGATACCCGGCCCTGATCCCTGAACATTATATCCATGCCCTGATAGGCGGGAATTCCCTGTGGGCCAATCTATTTGCCTCTGTCTCGGGCGCTCTCATGTATTTTGCTACCCTTACTGAGATTCCCATCCTCCAGGGTCTCATTGGATCCGGCATGGGGCAGGGACCAGCCCTGGCCTTATTGCTGGCCGGCCCCGCCCTTTCCCTGCCCAATATGATTGTGCTTGTCGGTGTCATAGGAATCAAAAAGACGGCAGCTTTTTGCGCTATTGTTGTGGTAGCGGCTACCATCGCCGGCATGGGCTATGGCTGGCTTGTCGGATGAGAAAACTGATTATCATATAGATAAGGGGTGAAGAAATGGAGATTAAAGTATTAGGTCCGGGCTGTTTAAAATGCCAGCAGGTGGAAAAGCTGATCAGGGATACTGTTGCCGAGGAAGGTATTGAAGCCGAGGTGGAGAAAGTAACCGATGTCATGAAGATTGCCCGGTATGGGGTATTTGGCACACCAGCGGTGATCATTGATGGCGAGGTAAAGTCTGTGGGCAGGGTTCCAGATAAGGAAGAGATAATGAGCTGGCTCGGAAAGTAAAAAAATGTCTGGATTACGGTAAACACGATTCAGGAAAGGAGCTTGGGGGCAATCTTAATCACTGACAAAAGGAGATAATTCGAACGTTGGTAACAACTTTGAGGAGGTGGCCTGCTTTTTTTATGGAAAATTTGCACATTGACAAGCTTATTCTAAGAACATATAATTAACAAAAATGTTAATGATGTATATTCTAAAATGAAACCTTTCCTGTGGGAAAAACTAAAAGAGAAGCTCTTCTTCAGTACAGAGGATGTGGCAAATGCTGCAGGAGGCACCGGGGAATCAGCCAATGTATTATGCAGTCGGTATGGCAAGAAGGGAACTTTTATAAAATTAAAGAAGAACTTTTATATCTTAGAGCAAATTTGGGAACGATACACCCAACTGGAATTCTTTAAGATTGCTAATTTCCTCCAGGTTCCCTCATACATCTCCTGTATGAGCGCCCTCTCCTACTATGGCATAACTACACAGATTCAGCGAAACTGGTATGAGAGCATTTCTTTAAGACGCTCAGCCAAATTTGAGGCCAAAGGAACAGTATTTAATTATTATAAGATAAGAAAGGAATTCTACTTTGGATTTCTAAAAGAAGAAAATTTTTTCATTGCTACCAGGGAAAAGGCTTTTCTTGATGCAGTTTACCTCCATTCATTTGGCAAATATCCATTGGACTTGAGCTCGATTGATGTTAACAGCTTTGATAATGAGACCATTGTACGCTTGACAGAACCCTATCCACAAAGAACACAACAAAAGATCAAAGAGATATGCAGGATTTAATAGCACAGGAACGATTTGAAATAGAGGTCCTCGATAAGCTGAATAGTGGAAAGTTTCTTTCTCGTCTTGTTTTTGGCGGGGGCACGATGTTGCGGCTCTGTCACGGACTTGACCGTTTCTCCGTGGATATGGATTTCTGGGTAAGGAAGGATTCGTATTACGAGAATCTCTTCCAGGACTTGAAAGAATACCTCGCCCAATTTTATAGCCTCAAGGACAGTATGGAGAAATTTTATACGATCCTCTTTGAGCTTAAATCACCAGAGTATCCACGAAGCCTGAAGCTGGAAATTAGAAAAAAGAAGGACGTTTTCGCCACCGAACACGCCATTGCCTATAGCCAATATGCCTATAGACAAGTGTATGTGCGGGCAATATCCTTAAAGGATATGCTGGCTTCAAAAATAGATGCCTTCCTTACGAGAAAAGAAATACGGGATGTCTACGATATAGAATTTCTTTTAAAACGAGGGATTCCTTTAGAGGCAAAAGACGAGAAGACGATGTAAATTATCAAGCTGATAGATTCGCTTACCAAAAGAGACTATACCGTCAAACTCAGCTCACTCCTTGAGGAGAGGCAGAGAAAGTATTACGTAGCTGAAAACTTCAAGATCTTAAAGGGTGCGCTATATCAAAAGCTTAGAGAAGCCCAATGAGGGGATCGGGCCGGCCCGGAAAGTAGAAGAACGCCTGGATTCCGGTAAACACGATTCAGGAAAGGAACTTAAAATGGGTAGAAATAGCAACAGGAGACTACCCGTAGTTGAACGGTTTCTCACTCTCTGGATTTTTCTCGCCATGCTTGCAGGTGTGATCTGGGGATACATCTTCCCCGGCATAAGGGAGGTGATTGGTCTCTTTCAGGTCGGCGCCACCAACATCCCCATTGCCATCGGGTTGATCCTGATGATGTACCCTCCTCTGGCCAAGGTAAAGTATGAGCAGTTGGGCTACGTATTTCGCGATTTTAAAGTGCTTGCTCTTTCTTTGATCCAGAACTGGGTGATCGGCCCGATACTGATGTTTCTGCTCGCCATTTCCTTCCTTTCCGGCCATCACGAATACATGGTAGGACTGATCATGATAGGCCTGGCACGCTGTATCGCCATGGTCATTGTCTGGAACGATCTTGCCGCCGGGGACAGGGAGTACTGCGCAGGACTCGTGGCCTTCAACTCGATCTTTCAGGTATTGTTCTTTTCCTTCTATGCATATATCTTTATTTCCGTCCTTCCCCAATGGCTGGGCCTTAAAGGCGCCCTGATAGATATTTCCATCGGCCAGATCGGGAAAAGTGTTTTCATCTACCTGGGGATACCCTTTATCGCCGCTATCATCACCCGCGTCATCGGCTTAAAGATAAAAGGCCGGCACTGGTATGAGGAAGAATTTATCCCCCGGATCAGTCCCATAACCTTAATTGCCTTGCTCTTTACTATTGTTGTGATGTTTTCCCTCAAGGGAGAGTATATTATCCAGCTTCCCGTGGATGTGATCCGGGTTGCAATTCCGCTCTGCATTTACTCTGTGGTCATGTTCCTTATCTCTTTTTATCTTTCCATGAAGGTGGGCGCCACATACGAACAGTCTACTACCCTGAGTTTCACGGCTGCCTCCAACAATTTTGAGCTGGCCATTGCGGTGGCGGTAGCTGTTTTCGGCATAGACTCAGGGCAGGCCTTTGCCGCCGTGATCGGTCCCCTTGTGGAGGTGCCGGTGCTGATAAGTCTGGTGAATGTGGCCATCTACTTTAAAAAAAGATACTTCCCCTATACGCTGGAAACACCAACGGGAATCTCTCATTTAACCTGCAAGCCACATGGCACGTAAAAAATGGCAAACTTTGGACAATATTTTGACAAGGGAATCGAAGTGAGTTTTTACATCTTCAAAGAGGTGGCAATGCGGAACATAAGTTATCGGGCAATTTTTTCAATTTTTTTAGCCATCAACCAGTACTGTTATGCTGGGCCGCTGGATACTGATACCCATAGTCTTACCCTCGAAGAGTGTTTGATATCTGCCCGCAGTTGTAATCCGGTAATTCTGGCAGCACAGGAAAAAGTTAATGAGCTGATAGCCGACTACAATGCAGCACAGTCAAGGTTTTTTCCGCGCATTTCATTCAGCTCATATCTTGCCAGACTCGACCCCGACCGTCTTTCAGCCGGCAGCCCAGACGCTCAAAAGCTTTATAAAGACGAATCCTTGTACAGTTTGACAGGCAAGCAAATTCTTTTCGACGGATTCAAGACCTATTTTTCCACCAAGGCCGCTGATGTTGGTAAGGCGGCACAGATGAAAGAAACCGAACAAGTAACTGCATGATGTCGAGTTTCTGGTTACCGAGGCATTTTATCGTGTTCTCGAGGCGGATGAAAACATAAAAGTTGCCAAAAATGCGCTTGAACAGCGTCGGGATTTTGAACGGCTGACCAATGCTTATTATAATGCAGGGAAAGTAACCAGACTTGATTTTTTCAGAGCCCGGTCCCAGGTATTTGAAGCGGAACAGGCAGTTGTTGAAGCGGAAAATGCCAAACAGCTTGCCGGCCTGATTTTAGCAAAAACCATGGGTGTTGACAATCCTACGCCGATCACCATTTCTGGGGATGTGCCGAAAGTATTTCCGCCGGTTCCGGATTTTAACACATTATGGCAGCAGGCGCAGGAAACCAATCCAGAGATTAAAAGGCTCGACCTCGATGTAGAACAGAGCAAAACACTTGTAAGGGCCGCAAAAGCAGATTATTCCCCTGAAATCAGTTTGCAGGGCAATATTGGCAGACGATATTGGGACCGAGGAGGAACTGAAGACGAATATATGGGCGGAGTCTTTATGGAATTCCCTTTTTTTGAAGGTGGACTTACGAGGGCCAGAGTGGCAAAGGCAGCGTCACAGAATCTCCAGCTTACTGAACTAAAGCGTAACCGTATTGATGAACTGCGTGTAAATCTCATGGATGCACTGAACGGCCTTGAAAATGCCCGGCACGGCATTGACACCGCCCGGCAGATGATCAAGGCCAACACTGAAGGATATAGCAGTTCTTTTACTCTATATAAATATGGGAAAGCAATCGGACTGGATGTGTTGCAAGCTCAGGTTGAACTCACCAAGTCGCAGTTCTATTTTATAAACAATGCAGTAGCATATGAAATTAATCTTGCCCGCATAAAACAGATTACCGGTGCGGATCTCAGCGTTTCCGCATCTGCAAAAAGATGAGGAAAGAAGGATTATGATAAAACTCCAGGCAAACAAAAAAATAGTATTCGCGGGTATAAGCATTGCCGTTCTTTTTTTTGTCGTTTATCGTCTTTTTTGGCACAAACCCGCGGTTGCGGTCATAGCAGTGAAAAAAGAAATCGTTCAACGCAGGATACATGGGCCGGGCACAGTCCAGTCTAAAGTCCCGGTTTCAGTAAGCGCAAAGATTACCGGAATTGTGCAGAAACTCAATGCCGACCAGGGCGCTGTGGTTAAGGCCGGGGATCTACTCGCCGAGCTTGACACAGCCGAATTGAAGGCGAGACTTGAGTCTGCCCGCGCGGCCATAGCGAGAGCGCGACAGGATGTTGAAAAAGCCCGAGCAAGTGTTACCAAGGCACATGCAGGTCTTGTTCTTGCCCAGAGTAATTACAAACGTGATCTTGAAGTTTTTAATGCCGGTTATATTTCCCCGGCATATTTTGATTTAACCAGGGCGCAACTGAAGGTTGCTGAAAGTGAATATGCCGAAGCGCTAAAAACAGTAGAAGCGGCGCAGGCGGTCCTTGTGCAGGCAACCGCAGAAGCAAAGGCAACTGAAGCCACCCTGGACTACGCATATATTCGCGCCCCGATGGACGGATTAATTACCGCGCGCACGGCGGAAATCGGTGATACGGTAACTCCGGGGGTTCCCATCTTTACAATAGTTGATCTTAAGCATATATGGGTTGCTGCCTGGATCGATCAGGCCCGGATTGCGCATTTGAAGGAAGATCAGCCTGCGACCATACGGCTGCGCTCGGGAAGAGCGTTTGAAGGAAAAGTTGCCCGTATTAATAAAGAGGCGGATACTGTTACCAGGGAACTGGAAATTGATGTCATGTTTGACTCACTGCCTGAACCATTGGTTAT
>MNZP01000188.1 GCA_001873675.1 Syntrophaceae bacterium CG2_30_49_12
TTTTGAACCTGGCGGCCATCTTTGATCTGCCGGAAGCATTCAGCCATCGTATCTCTTAAAGCGGTGAAGCTCAGATGCTTTTTTAAGTGCACTTTCCCTTTCCCCTAAAATGGGAGGTATGTTGTAACCTGCTGAATTACATACAGTATTAAAAGGGAAATGTCTAGTTTTTATTTCTTTAATGATATTAAGTCCTTAGATATGCAGGGCTGAAAATCTTCGCGAAAAATATTTCCGAGATTCGACTAAATGCCCTATCAATAGGAGCTAAAAATATTCACCGAGAATTGCTGAATGTCAATAGTAAAGATTTGAACTTCCCTGACCCGCTGACCCGATTTATATCGCGAAAATGTCGCAAACCTTGTCGTGAAAATGTCGCAAACATTCACAAGACATTGCCTTTCAATGAGTAAACGAGTTGATGGGTCGCCCCTTTCGTTGTCAGTATACCGGCGTCCAGCAGTCCTTTCAAGTCCCGTTGCAGGGTTCTCCGGTTGGCATCAGGGCAAAGAAGCACGAAATCCTGTATCGTGAATTCCGCGTGTTCCAAGAGGCACCCGATCGCCGCCGCCTGCCGCTTGTTGAGTCCGTGCTGCTTGACCAGCACATCCCGCCGGATCACCCGCTCACCTTTCTCCGTGACTTCGCGCATCTGGGTGGCCAAACCGTCGGCGTAGAACTCCACCCAGCCGGTCATATCCATGCCGTTCTCGCGAACACTCTGGATGGCCCTATAAAACAATGCCCGGTCGCGGTCGTAGTATTCGCTGATCGTAAAGAGCCGCTTGAAGTCGTAGCCCGCGCGGTAGAGGCACAGGGTCGAGAGCAGGCGGGACGTACGACCGTTGCCGTCAAGGAAAGGATGTATGTGCACCAACTGGAACTGTGCGATCCCGCTAACCAGCACCGGATGAACCTCGGTCGTGGCGTTGATCCACCCGATGAGTTCACCCATCAGAATCGGAACGTCGCAGGCAGGCGGCGGCGTGTACACGACTTGGCCGTTCGCCGAATTGACCACGTAGTTCTGGATCTTTCGGTATTCACCAGGCGCCGCGCTGCCGCCCCGCACACCCTCGACAAGCCGCTTGTGAATCTCCCGGATAAGCCCCTCCGTGACCCGATCGCCGCCGGCCACGTAGTCCGCCACAAAATCGAAGGCTTGTTTGTAGTTCAGAAGTTCGCGAGTGTCTTCGGGATCGGCTTCCAGAACACCATGACCGGCGAGCAATCGTTCGGATTGTTCCAGTGTGAGGTGGCTGCCCTCGATATGGGTCGTTGCATGCGCCTCTCGAACCAGCGCCTGCTGTCCCATGTCCCTGATCCAGTCCTCCGAAAGCTTCGCCGCTTCCAAAAAGCCCCGCGCCCGTTCAATCCGGGTCAAAGCGTCAGCCACTTTGTTGGTAATGGTAAAAATGGGCTTCATCCCGCCACCATCTTCTGCATATCCACGATTTCCCTGGCTATTTCATTCTCATCCATATTTTCTATACTCAACAAACCAAAATGTCAATAGTAAAGATTTGACCCCCCTGCCTCCTCGAAGCGTGACGCTTCCCGTTGAAAATAACTTTTTAACTTCTCTATGATTTTACGCTGACCTATAGAAACATTCGTCATTGGAAAACACCTTCAACTCGTCCTTCACGCAAAGGATGATACCTATAAATGGCTATTCACCCGTGCCTCGCTCCTTTTCGTTTAACGGCTCTCCTATTCAGAGCGATGCCATCTGCCGAAAGCTCTGAGCAGCACGACTTGAGACATTCGGCTTTATCGCCTCCTCCGGCCTTAGCCCCCCATCCTCGGCCTTGATGCGCCAAGCAAGCAAAAAGAGTACCGGGCAAAGAAGAATCAGTCCGATTGTTGTCGCCACAATATCAAAGAACCGTTTGGCCATACCGCTTTATCCTCACAAACGTCCGCACGCCACCAGGACAAATTTGAAGGCTGCTCGGCGCACGTGAACCAATCGGTCAACAGCATCCGAAACTTCGGCAGCATGGCTTTGCCCGATGATACCCGCCAAAGTGGGCATCAGATAGCTGACAGTGCCGAAAAAGCGGACGTCGGCGCATTTACTCAGGATTACCCCTGAATTCCTCTGCTGTTGCCTGCCCCGGTTGGCTGATACCCTTCCGTTTCAGAATCTTCCAGAAATAGGAACGGCTTTGTAAAAAGTTTTTACGGGTTCATCAGTATTGGGACGGAGTCCCAATTTTTCATACAGCCAACACCGATTCTTGATATTGGGCAACGGAAGCATCGCCGGTGAGGAACAGCATCCCTTCTGTACGGGCTTGAGCAAGGAGCAGGCGGTCGAAAGGGTCTTTATGAAGTAGCGGCAACGAATCAACCTTCAAGGCATGTTCAGCGGTTACGGGGAGCTCCGTGTATCCATGCACTACGAGCGTCTTTCTCAAACGATACGGATCAACCCTGAAATCTTCGCGTCCAAGTCCCAGCTTGATAACAATTTCCCAGATACTTGCCGCACTGAAAAACAGACTATTCTCGGTTGTCGTCAAAAGGGTGCGCGTTGATTCGGTAAGTTTTTCCGGCTGCCCGGCCGCCCACAGGAGGATATGCGTATCGAGGAGCAGTTTCATGATGACTTGCCTTCAAAAAGTAGCATAATCTCCGGCATCCCCAGTGAATCAAAATCGTCAGGAACAGAAATCTCACCCGCCATAAATCCCAGCTTTTCACCGCTTTTCCGCTCTTCTTCAGATAGGGGCGAAACTTTGACCAGCGGCTTTCCTGCCTTGGCAATGATGAAGGCCTTTCCTTGCGCAGCCTCCTCAACCAGACGGGAAAGGTGCGTCTTCGCTTCATGAATATTGATGGTTTGCATAGCACACCCCCTCGATATTAGTTTAATGAGTTTAGTTTATGTAGTTTATGCGCATGGCCGGAAATTGTCAATCTCAAATTAATTTGTTCAGCTTTCTTTCGCACTTGACCCATGCCCATGCCATCCTCCTTTACTCGATCGCAAACCTTTGCTCACTGGTTTCTGATCTCCGACCCCTGTTCAGTACCTCTGAACTCTTCCATCGTTGCCTGCCCAGGCTCATTAATGCCTTCACGTTTCAAAATTTTCCAGATTGTCATCCCGATGATCTTGATGTCCAGCCACAAAGACCAGTGATCAAGATACCAAACATCCAATTTGAATTTCTCTTCCCATGTAATGGCATTTCTCCCATTCACCTGCGCCCAGCCGGTAACACCCGGCTTCACCTCGTGGCGCCGCATTTGGAATTCCTGAAGAAAATAAGTGTTATGTCCCCGGAATTCCTCCGGAATTCAAAATACTTCCCGATCTTCTTTGTCCCGGAATATCTCGCGCTGTTCATTCCCCCGACAGGTCACATGATAAAAAGCATTTGGGTATTGGATTCTTAACGGCCTTGTCATGACTTATTTTCTATACTCAACAAACCAAAATGTCAATCAGCAATTCTCGGTGACAGCAATTCTCGGTGAAGTAGATGAAAGGAAGAAAAATCGCTTATGAATGGGTTTTTCGTTACGGAATTATTTTTCGATAGAGAAAAGAAGGGGAAACTGGCACGCGTAGAGGCAATTTTTGGCGATAG
>MNZP01000189.1 GCA_001873675.1 Syntrophaceae bacterium CG2_30_49_12
CCCGGCATATAGCTTGAACCCTTGGCAGCCTTGGACCATACCGCTTTCCTCAAGTAGTTGAGCCGTGGCGACCGCTTCTTCTCCGCCCACCACCAATACTGACGGGCATCGTACAATTCATCCGCACTTTTCTTTACTTCCTCTTTCCTTGCTTCAATCTGTGACATTTTCAATAACCTCCTTTCTCAAACTTATTTAAGAATCTCCGTAGACAACTCCAGTTTATACCCATCTTCTCATAAAGATAAGACATACGGTAACTTTAGCCCAGTTTCTGTATGTTTCTCTGGATAATAGAATCCTGTGTTTTACGGTTGAGATCAACAAAATGAGAGCTATAACCGGCAACTCTCACGATTACTTCCTGATACTTCTCCGGGTTTCTCTGGGCAGCCAATAAAGTAGCGTTATCCACTATGTTGAATTGTATATGATCAAGTCCCAGATCCGCCCAGGTCTTTATATATGCCTTCCATAACTTGTAGCCCTTCTCACCTGCAAGCTGGATTGGAGATAGCCGCTGGTTTAGCAAAAAGGCCCGTCCCGCGGTAATATGGTCTATTTTCCCGCATGATTTTAAGACCGCAGTAGGGCCCTTCTTGTCAAGACCATGACCAGGAGAGATGCCACCGTCGTAAAGGGGATCGCCCAGTCTGCGGCCATTGGGCAACGCTCCAACTATACCGGCAAAGTGGATGTTGCCGGTTACATTTTCCGGTAGAACCGGTATATTGTTCCCGGCCGTGCACTTTATCTCCCTGCTGTGCTTTGCCATTTCTTTCAAGCAGCACACCAGTATTTGATCTACATAATCGTCGTCATTGCCCCACTTGGGAGCGTTTCTGACAAAGTCAAGCCGCATCTCCTCATAACCTTCCCAATTGGCCTTAATGGCCTCCATCAACCGATCCATCGTGTACTTCTTTTCGTTATAGATAAGTTTCTTGATGGCGGCCAGACTGTCGGCATTTTCTACAAAGGTAAAACCGGTCACCCAGGCATTGCCACGTTCCCCATTGGACGGGTCAACAGCGTCCGTTCCTGTTTCCACAGCACGCTCGTAGATAGCGGATAACATCGGCCTGGAAAAGAAATCGGGGTCTTTCGCACGGCCCACATTAACTATACGTACCAGGATATTCATCAGCCATTTCATCTGCTTGACCCAGGCCTGGAACAATTCTTCAAAATCCTTGAACCTGCGGGGATCGCCAGTCTTTGGTCCCATCTGCATGTTCATCACATGGTCGTATCCATTATGGAGTGCATACTCTATAATCTTGGCAAGGTTGGCTGTGGCGGACGCCATTCTGAAGGGCTGGCATCCGTATTTGGTGGTGGGACATGGTGACGTACAGGCCTGATGCACCCATGTCCTTGCCTCCTCTAAGGGATGTCCATGCCAGTACATCATATTGGCGATGAGGATAGGGTCATTGCGTATGGAAGGATAGCCCAGCCCCTGGCGGATGCACTCAAAAACTTCCCTCATCACCTCGTCCTTAACCCCCGGATGCCATCTAAAACCAAAGGTTGGATTGGCCACCCGCACCAACCGGGCAGCCTCCATATAGGCAATGGTCAGGTCGCTGCAGGCGTCAGTCCCGTCAGGATTAACCCCTCCTATCGTCCATAGCCAGGTACCGGTAATGCCCTGAACCCCTTCTCTGGCCCATCGTGGCGCAAAGATACCCACTTCATAAGCGCGGATCATATGCTCGCCCACAAGGTCAAGAGCCTCTTCCTTAGTAAGCCTTTTCGTATCCACGTCCTTTTTATAATAAGGGGCATGGATGTAATCGGGTCGGTGTGGCCAGGCTCCTTCAAAGGTCTCATACCTCGACAGCATCTGAACGAAGTGATCAAACTGAATGGATTCCTGGAGGTTTCTGGGGGGCTTTGCGGGGACATGTTCGCAGGTTTCGGCAATGCGCAACAGTTCTTCCTTCCGCTTCGGGTCTTTCTCAAAATATTCCGCTACAATCCGGGCCAACCTGGCATACCGCCTGGCATACCGGATACCGGCCGCCAACATCGTCCGCATAGCCTCCCACCTGTAAAACTTATCGTACAGGGGAATAATTTCCGGGCAAGGATTGCCATGTATCTTCTCCTCCTCTGCCCTGACATGGCTGTCAATTTCATCAATTATCGCTTCAAAACCCTTAAAGATGTAAGCAAAGTCCTTAGTAGCATAGGTAACGGCAGATGAGGGTATTCCCCACCCGATAGCGCCGCTCATAAACTTGACCAAATCTTCCGGATCCAGGATTTTGACCAGCCTGTCGAGAGCTGTTTGACCTCCCCAGTAATCATTCAACGCGGCAATAATCCTCAAAGATTCTTCTTCCTCTTCCGGGATAATCCCCCGCTCATTGTAAAGCTCCTCGTTTATCATACTGGCCGATTGCCAGTGCCAGACCATCTCGTGAGGGGCGCTTCCTACATAACCCACAAGCTGCGCATGATCAGAAATGAATAAGGATATATTGTCCAACACATAGGCCAGGGCATGAGCCTTTCTGAGCATAATGGGCTCACCCTCGTGTTCTTTCCATGTCTCAGTAAAAAGCTGGGGGAAGATCAGATCAATTTTAGTGCCGGGGGCATAGTTTCTTCCCACGACTCCTTTTTTCCAGACTGCCTTGCGAAGATAATCCAGGCGCTTGGAACGGGCCTTTTCAGCTAACCACCACCATTGCTGATTTCTCTCAAGTTGCTCTGTCGCTTCCTCTCGTTTTATCGCCTCTCGCATCTCTTATCCATGACAATTCCATGAAAGGTATTAACCACTACCATTTCTTCATACATGTTCTGGGCGAAATACTGTCTAATACCTCTTCTCTCAACGGAATCTTTTTTTCCACTCTTGATATACAGGACATTCCTTATAATTCTTCTGACAAAACCGCAACGTCCACTCTGAAAACAGGCTTGACGTCCTGTGGTGGTAACAATCCTTATACAATGTTGGCAACAAGAGGCAGCTCATGTAAATAAGTCCTTGAATTTATCAGGAGTCAGAATCAAGAAGGAAAGTAACTATTCAGCCACCAAGGCACAAAGACCCAAAGAGAAGATGGGTATAAATTGAATAACGGAGTTTTCTCATTAATTTCAATGTGCCATGCATTAAAAAGGCTATTATAAAGAATTAATCCTATAATCTTGGTGCCTTTGTGCCTTTGTGGC
>MNZP01000024.1 GCA_001873675.1 Syntrophaceae bacterium CG2_30_49_12
CGATGTGCTGGATGGAAAGATGGCATTGAATGATGCGGGACAGATGATAGAAAAATGGTGGAATAAATTATCGCAAAAATATGGCGATGTTTGGATCGATACATATGTTGTGATGCCCAATCATGAATTATGTTGAGCTCAACATAATGCATGTTATGTTAAGCAATTAATTATGTTGAGTAGGCCTGTCTGATATAATCCAACCTCCCGTCATTTCTTCTTTTTTCCCTATTTCTTACCATTTTTACTTAACATAATTTTGTATGTTATAGCAACTTCTAATTACCCTTTTGGGCGAAAAGAAAGGAGGTTGTTATGGCATTAGAACAGGTATTTTTTGATCCCAACGCTCTCAAGAGATTTCGTGCAGGACCTTTGGCGTCTAATCTGGACGGTTTTTCTAAATGGCTGTCTACGCGTGGATTTGCGCGGTACACCATTCGTCGTCACATTTCAAACGTATCACATTTCAGTCGCTATTTGGAACAAAAGAAACTCGCAAACCCCACCTCTTTTAATTCTGATTATGTTCGGCGATTTATCACGGAACATCTCCCCCATTGTAAGCATAGACGTCCAGGAGCAAAACATTATCACAGGGTCGCTTTTTCAATTCATCGTTTTGTAGAGTATCTACAGGAAGGTGGCCCGGTCGATAAACCCGACTATTGTCCTGGCCCGTATCATAAAGTCATGGACGAGTATATCAAATGGCTGAAGGATTATCATAACTTGGCTTCTGGGACCTTGATGCTTCGAAAGCATTATTTAGTTCAGTTCCTGGACTGGCTGGATGATGGTTCTGTCACGCAACAACTATTAACACTATCTCCCGATCAAATCGAAACCTTCTTTGTAAACTATTCCCAAAGTCATGGACGTGCCGCACGCCGTTCCATGCAGGCGACCTTGCGAACCTTATTTCGTTTCTGCTTTGCCAAAGGCTATACGCCGCGAGACTTTGCGGAAATGGTCCCGACCTTACGGACTTATAAACTCGGCAAAATTCCTCGTGGCATAAACGAGGAAGATGCCCAACGACTTCTGTCAGGTATAAATCGCAACAACGATATGGGCATTCGCGATTATGCGATTATTCAATTGCTGTATACTTACGGAATACGTGGGGGACAACTACGCGCCTTGCGCCTCAAAGATATCGACTGGCAGCAGAGCCAAATACATTTTAGGGCTTTAAAACACGGCAAAGACATTCTGCAACCACTAACCGATGAGGCGGGTGAAAACCTGCTTGATTATTTGCAGCACGGTCGCCCTGAATCATCCTATCCCGAAGTATTCTTGACCTTGCGCGCTCCATATCGCCCACTGCAGTATTCCACGACCCTTTCTGAGATCATTGCCCGACGCATGCGGAATGCCGGTATTACGGCACCAACATGTGGCGCCCATGCTTTCAGGCATAGATTCGCTTCACGCATGCTTGAACATGGCTACCCCCTTAAATCCATCGCCGACATGATCGGTCATCGCTCAATTCAGTCTACCTTCATTTACACCGAGGTGGATTTCCAAACACTCAATCAAGTGGCCCTTGACTGGCCGGGGCCGGAGGAGGAACTATGACAACTCTTACTTTTTGCAGCAGTATGGCACAACGATTGGAAAATTTTGTTGCCCTTCGACGTTTGTCAGGCACTGACTATCAAAGTCAAACCAGACTCCTTGTGTACTTTGATAACTTCCTGGCGAAGGAACATTTTGATGAACCGTGCTTGAACCGTGAGATCGTACAGTGTTATTTGAGCACCCTCTCACACCTGCATCCGCGCACGCGGTACAATCGATTCTCGGTCGTAAGGCAATTCTGTCGTTACTTGTCCAGGTTTGAGCCATCTTGTTATACGCCTGATCCTATTGGTTCGGCTAAATCGGAAACTTCACGGATACCGTATATATTTACTAAAACGCAAGTCCAGGATTTGCTTGCTGAAACGGCTAATTTACAGCCACAACACTCACTTTCCCCTCATACCTACCGCACCCTCTTTGGCTTGCTTTATACTACTGGGCTACGAATCGGTGAAGCACTGGCCTTAAACATCAAAGATTTCTATCCCCAATCAACACGCCTTTACATACGCGAAGGTAAGTTTCACAAATCGTGCTGGATACCTTTATCACCTTCAACATGCGCAATACTCCAAAACTACATGCATAAGCGTCAAAATCTCATGCTTTCGGCAGATAATGCCCCACTTTTTATCAGCCTAAGACGTAGCCGTCTGCACCATAGTACAGTGTATCAGACATTCTGTGTTCTCCTTAACAAATGCGGTATCCATAAAAGCAAAGGACGTGGACCACGTATTCACGATTTGCGGCACACTTTTGCAGTTCATCGCCTTCTTAAATGGTATGACGATGGCCAGGATATCAACGCCCGGCTCCCGGCACTGGCTACCTATATGGGTCATGTGGGTGTAAACTCTACGCAGATCTACATATAGGCTACACCCGAACTTTACGAGCAAGCCCATCAACGATTTTTAACCTATGTCCATAATAACCATTTTCGACTTTGTAGATATAAAAACACGCAGAGGAATCCGGGACAAAGCTTTACTTTTTACCCTGTATAACACCGGAGCCCGTGTTGAGGAAATCGTGGATTTGTCAATTAGTGATTTGAGACTTATTCCGCCCGGGCAGGTTAAACTTCTTGGCAAAGGAAGAAAACAACGTGCGTGTCCACTATGGCCCGAAACAATGGATGCTCTTAAAGATTACCTCCAAAATCGCAGTCCGAAAAATCGTAACACTGAAAGCGTTTTTCTAAATGCAAATGGAACACCCATTACCCGGTTCGGTATCGCTTATATTATCACAAAGCATGCGGAGAAAGCGACCGTGCGATGTCCTACCCTGAACCAGAAAACCGTTGGGCCTCATACCTTTCGTCATTCAACCGCCATGCACTTGATTCAAGCGGGCAACGACATCAATATGGTAAGATTATGGATAGGTCACGCTGATATAAACACTACCCACATGTACGTCGAAATCGATATGGAGATGAAACAAAAAATCCTCAATACCAGCCGACCACCACAATCCCACAAAAAAAAGACTAAAAGTCCAAAGTGGAAGGATCCAGATATACTCAAATGGCTGGATGACCTCACCAAAAGGTCTGTCAACGAAAGGCCTTCTGCTTCGATGTAGTGCTTTTGGAGTGAAAAATTATGTTGAGTAGATCTTTGGCGCAGGACCTGCTCTACTTACATTTGATTGGTCAAAACCGGGTCTACTCAACATAATTAATTGCTTAACATAACACTTTTTATGTTGAGCTCAACATAACACATGGTTGGTCATGCAGGCATAGGCAGTAAGCTTTACATCAAAAATATCAAGAGAGCGGGCCAACAGTTCTAAAAATACTTCCCGATCTTCTTTGTCCCGGAATATCTCGCGCTGTTCATTCCCCCGACAGGTCACATGATAAAAAGCATTTGGGTATTGGATTCTTAACGGCCTTGTCATGACTTATTTTCTATACTCAACAAACCAAAATGTCAATAGTAAAGATTTGACCCCAACTCTCCTGAA
>MNZP01000006.1 GCA_001873675.1 Syntrophaceae bacterium CG2_30_49_12
CCTGCCAAAACGCCCATCATGAGCATCATGACCACATCGGCTATCGCATAATCCGCAGTAACACCTCGTTTGATGGTCAGTCGCCGATCCAGTATCCCAGGCAGGCCAATCTTGTCGGCAAACTTCCCCAGATTGACAAGTCCGGCATTCTTGGTCAGATTCTTTCCCGTGTACTCTGTAGAAAATGTCTTCATCTGTTGGGTGCCTCCTATAATCGTTATTTTGGAGGCAATTATAACTTAATAAACAGTAAATTGTCAATAAATTTGCTAAATTAAATGGCCAGTATTAGGTAATAAAGAATCCTTTATACGCTCATATTTCCTCTGCTATGAGTATCGGCTCAGATCCTCCGGGCAACCTTTTCGATCCCCCTGCGGATCTCTGTAAATTTCTCCTCCGGCATCTTCACCGGGATTCCCATCATGAGGGTCCTGCCCAGGATATCCTCCGCATGGGGGATGCTTTCCCTGTTGTAGTCCACCTTTCCTCTATAGGACGGATCAGCGAACGGGTATTTTTGGGAATTTGCCGTGGAATTTGCCAGGAAATGCTCCCAGTTGGGCACATAGTGCCAGAGATTTTTCTTAAAACAGACCGTGTCTATCCCCTCGGCGCTCAGGGCCTTCTGGAGATTCTCTGCCGTCTTTGCCTCAGGTAGATTGAAGGCAAGAAAGGTAGCCGTATCCCCCGCGGGATCGGGAATATCCCGGAACTTTAACCCTTTTATTTTGACCAGGATTTCCTTGAGCATTTCCTTATTCTTTTTCTGTTCCCTGATGACGATAGGAAGTTTTCTCAACTGGGCCAGGCCAAGGGCGCCCTGAAGTTCATTCATCCGGTAGTTGAAACCGAGGATCGTTCTCCCCTCCATCGCCCTCGTCACGTTAGGATTATGGTCATGCCCGTGGTCGTGGTACCAATCGGCGCGACGGTAGAGGTTCTCACTATCCGTCAGGATCATCCCCCCTTCACCGGTAGTGATTGTCTTATAATAGTCAAAGCTGAATATGCCCATGTCGCCGAAGCTGCCCAGTTTTTTGCCGTGGTAGCTTCCCCCGCAGGCCTGGGCATTATCTTCCAGAACCAGGATTTTATGCTTTCTCGCTGTTTCTATAATTTTATCAATTCGGGCCGGCGCCCCGCATATATGGACGGGAATAACCGCTTTTGTCAGGGTGGTGATTTTTGACTCCACGTCTTTATAATCCAGGTTCAAGGATTCATCTATGTCTGCCATGACGGGGATCGCCCCGACCTCTAATACTGCCTCATAGGTGGCCACGAAGGTAAAGGCCGGGCAGATAACTTCGTCTCCCGGCCCCACATCCATGGCCGTGAGGGCCACCTTTAGCGCCGATGAACCGGATGTGACACCGAGGGCATATTTAGAACCGCAGTATCGTGCAAATGCCTCCTCAAATTCCCTGACCTTGAAGATTCCCTTCCGTTCTTTATCAAATCCGTACCTCATGAGGACCCCTGTATTTAGGACATCCATCACTTCCTTTATTTCTTCTTTTCCA
Source organism: Syntrophaceae bacterium CG2_30_49_12 (assembly GCA_001873675.1). Lineage (GTDB taxonomy): Bacteria > Desulfobacterota > Syntrophia > Syntrophales > CG2-30-49-12 > CG2-30-49-12. Next base: position 1,527 of record MNZP01000006.1, read on the forward strand.
ATCAGTTCCGCACCAGCCATCTTCTTACCTCCATTTTACTCAAATTCTGAGGGACTAATAAGCCTGCCCGTATATCTTTATGGCATCTTCGAGGGTTACTTTACGGGGATTGTTCGCAAGGGGTCTTGCCACGGTCATGGCAGCGCCGGCCAGTTCGGGGAAATCCTTCTCCGGGATATCGAGGTCTTTCAGTTTTGTATGGATGCCGCAGTCTTTAATCAGCGTTTCCACCGCCTTCACTGTTAGAGAGGCCGCTTCACGGGTGGATAGACCATCGGTCACTTCTCCCGTCGCCTCCGCCATGACGGCGAATTTTTCGAGAGTAGCCGGTAGATTGAATGTCATCACGGCGGGCAGCATAACGGTATTGGCGAGACCATGCGGCACGCCGTATTTACCACCGAGTGGATAGGAAAGTGAATGTACGGCAGTGACACCGGCATTGGCCAGACCAAGACCGGCGTAAAGACTCCCCAGAAGCATCTGTTCCCGCGCCGCAACATTGCTGCCATCATGGACAGCGGCCCTCAGGTTCGAGGCAATTAAGCTGATCGCCTCTAAGGAAAACAGCTCACTCGTGGGAGAGGCATTGATCGAGGTGTAGGACTCGACAGCGTGACAGAGGGCATCAATCCCGGTTGTGGCCGTTGGATGCGGGGGGAGACTCACGGTAAGGAGGGGATCGAGAACGGCCAGGTCGGGGTAGAGATAAGGACTGTTCATCCCTTCCTTCTTTTTCAGATCACGCCTGATAAACACAGCCGTAAAGGTCACCTCGCTCCCCGTTCCGGCGGTTGTGGGGATCATGATTTTTGGCAAACCCGGGCCGGGGACATTATTTAATCCAAGATAATCTGCGGCCTTTCCCCTGTTTGCCGCCAGGACGGCGATGGCCTTGGCGAGATCCATGGCGCTTCCCCCACCGATGCCCACCACAATATCACATTTCTCCTTCCGGGCAATTCCGGCCCCTTCATCGGCCAGCTCCAGCGGCGGTTCTGCCTCAGCCCGATCAAAGAGGGTGAATTTAAGCTTTTCCTTTTTGAAGAGATCCGAGATTCTATCCCTGAAGCCTGCCTCAGCCAGGTTTCTGTCGAGAACAATCATGGGACGGGCACCCTTCAACTCTCTGATATGTTCGGCCAACGTATTAAAGGAACCTCCTCCGAAAACAATCTTTCTTGCACCTGTAAAGGAAAATTGCTTTATCATGAATACCTCCGTTGAATTATAGTAAGGGCAGGAAAGGGGAAAGTCAAGTGTCTAATGGGAAGATAACTTTTTGGCGCCTTTGACCAGGATAAGGAGCATGCCACCGATGAGAATGATCGAGGCCCCGGATGGTAATTCGAGAAAATAGGAGAGGAAAAGCCCGGAAAGGCAGATCACGATGCCGAATACGATGGAGAGCAACATGATCCGCTTAAAATTCATGGACATCTCGCCGGCAATCGCCACGGGGATGGTGAGCAGCGCGATGACCAGGATGATGCCGACTACCTGAATCAGTGTCACGATGGAGAGGGCGATGAGGATAATCAACCCTATGTTTAGCGCCTTTACGGGCAACTGCCTGGCCCGGGCGTACTCTTCATCGAGGGCGACAGACACAAAGCCTTTGTAGAAGATGAATATCGGCAAGGTTACGAGGAACAATAAAATCAGGGTAATGATGACATCTGTCCGTGACGCCATCAGGATGTTCCCGAACAGGAAGGTCATCAGATCGGGGGTGTATCCAGGCGTCATGTGGATAAAGATGATTCCCACGGCCACCCCTACAGCCCACAGGATACCGATAAACAGGTCACTTATCTTTTCTTCCAGATTTCCGATGATCCCCGCAGCGAGGAGAACAAAAGCGGTTGCCCCGTAGAGGGGTTTTACCCCCAGCCAATAGGCGATGCCCAATCCACCGAATGCGGTGTGGGAG
>MNZP01000057.1:0-895 GCA_001873675.1 Syntrophaceae bacterium CG2_30_49_12
GCCATGGCCTGGAAAGGGCTCTTTCCACGAAAAAATATCAGTATGGCGATTCCTATGAATCCGTTGATATTCAGAAGACACTCCTTAATTCGCTCAAGAGGAATGCCTTGACAAAAAAGAATCTCCCCGATGCCGGCACGGGAAGAAGCAGGCATCCACTTTCCCTGGTGCGGGAAGACTTTGAGGTCTTTGAGAAAAATAATGAAAATAAAATCAGCATGGCCCTGCTGGTGGATGAAAGCGGAAGCATGGATGAGGAGAAGAGAAATGCGGCCATCAGCGCCTGTCTGGCTCTGGCAAGCACAAAAAAACCGGGCGATACCTTGAAGGTCGTCCTTTATTCTTCGCAGATCAAGGAAATACCTTACTGGGAGATATTAAATACGAACTTTCCGGGCGGCACTACGGATATAAAGGCCGCTTTGCTGGCAGGCAGAAGGGTTCTCCGCCATGAAAAAGGGAATAAACAGGTCTACCTCATCACGGATACCGAACCCAACACGGAAAACGGCAAGTACGTGGGATTCGAAAAGGCGGCGCCCGGCGTAAGGGGAGAAGTCCTCCAGTACAGAAAGGAAGGCATTATCCTGAATATAATAATGCTCGGCGAAAAACCGGGGCTGAAAGATTTCGCCTCCCATTTGGCCCGGATTAATGCCGGCCGCGTCTTCTTTACCTCCTCGGACGATCTGGGAAGGGTAATCATCGAGGACTATTTATCTGTCCGGGCGGGTATCGGCAGGAGTTCTAATTGATTATGGGGAAAAATAGATGGGAATGACGATCACGGAAAAGATTCTCTTACAGCATACGGATATCAAGGAGATACACCCCGGTATGCTGATCAATGCGAGGGTGGACATTGCCCTGGGAAACGATGTGACGGCGCCCATTG
>MNZP01000057.1:921-15969 GCA_001873675.1 Syntrophaceae bacterium CG2_30_49_12
GGGAAACAGGTCTTTGACCGGCATAGGGTAGTCCTGATACCCGATCATTTTACACCCAACAAAGATATCGCTTCAGCCCAGCAGTGCAAGATCCTTAGAAACTTTGCGAAAGAGCAGGAAATTACCCACTACTACGAGATCGGCGAGGTCGGTATTGAACATGCCCTCCTCCCCGAACAGGGCATCGTCCTGCCCGGCGATCTGGTCATCGGCGCGGACAGCCATACCTGCACCTACGGCGCTCTGGGGGCCTTCGCCACCGGTATCGGCAGCACCGATCTGGCCGGGGCCATGATGACCGGTGAAGCCTGGTTCAAGGTCCCGGAAACGATGAATATCATCTTTTACGGCCACCCCGGTAAATGGGTTTCCGGTAAGGATTTGATCCTGCATCTCATCGGCTTGATCGGGGTGGACGGGGCACTGTACCGGGCCATGGAGTTTACCGGCGAGACTGTTGAAAAGTTAGGGATGGCGGATAGATTCGCCATTGCCAACATGGTTATCGAGGCGGGGGCAAAAAACGGGATATTTATTCCCGATGAGATGACGAAAGAGTATGTGAAAAGCAGGGCAAAACGGCCATATACCTTCTATTCTTCCGACCCTGACGCCGCTTACTCCGAGGTTATGGAAATTGATGCCGGTAAAATCGAACCACAGGTCGCCTTTCCCCATTTACCTTCAAATGTAAAAGGTATCAGCAAAGTAGGGGATGTTAAGATAGACCAGGTGGTCATCGGCTCCTGCACCAACGGCAGGATCGAGGACCTGCGGGTTGCCGCCGGCATCTTGAAAGGCAGGAGGGTGGCGCCCTATGTCCGGTTGATCATCATACCCGCCACACAGGAAATTTACAGGACCGCCCTGAGAGAGGGGCTTTTCGAGATATTTCTCGATGCCAGGGCCGTTATCAGCCCCCCGACCTGCGGTCCCTGCCTGGGCGGATACATGGGAATACTTGCCGATGGCGAAAGGGCCGTCGCCACCACGAACCGAAACTTTGTCGGGCGCATGGGACATCCGGGAAGCGAAGTATATCTGGCCAATCCGTCTGTTGCCGCGGCTTCAGCCATCTTGGGAAGAATTGCCGGCCCTGACGAATTATAAAATAAGGAAGGCCTGATGTCATGAAATTCAAGGGAAGAGTCTGGAAGTTCGGAGACAATATAGACACCGATGCGATTATTCCGGCCCGCTATTTGAATACATCTGCTCCTGAGATACTTGCCATTCACTGTATGGAGGATGCCGACCCCGGATTCGCGAAAAAGGTCAAAAGGGGTGACATTATCGTAGCGGGGAAGAATTTTGGCTGCGGGTCTTCGAGGGAACATGCACCCATCGCCATCAAGGCGGCAGGGGTTTCCTGCATCATCGCCAAAAGCTTTGCCCGGATATTTTACAGAAACGCATTCAATATGGGTCTGCCGATCTTCGAGTGCCTTGATTTGTGGGAGCGGGTTTCAGAAGGTGAACGAATCGAGGTGGACGGAGAGGCGGGATTTATTGTTGTTATGAACTCTAATACAGAGCCGTTCCGTATTCATCCCATCCCGCCGTTTATGCAGGAACTCATCAGGGACGGCGGCCTGATGAAACATCTGTCGAAGAAAGGTTAGGGTAGAAAGTAGAGATGGAAGAGAAGAAGTATAAGATTGCCGTATTTCCCGGTGATGGAATCGGCCCGGAGATCATCAGGGAAGCCCTGAAGGTCATCCGGGTGATTTCCGAGTCCTCAGGGGTGACCTTTGAGATCGAAAAGGGGCTGGTAGGCGGCGGCGCGTGCGATCAGCATGGAGAGCCCCTTCCCGAGAAAAGCCTGAGCATGGCCTTAGGAAGTGATGCTGTTCTCCTCGGCGCCGTGGGAGGGCCGAAGTGGGAGTCTTTACCCCACCATTTAAAGCCGGAAAGGGCCCTCCTGGGGTTGAGGAAAAGACTGGGGCTTTTCGCCAATTTAAGACCTGTTGTAGCATTTAAGGAGTTGTTAGATGCCTCACCGCTGAAATCCAACGTCATCAATGACATTGATATCATGATTATCCGGGAACTGACAGGCGATGCCTACTTTGGTCAACCCCGGGGGATCATCATGGAAAAAGGCTTAAGAATCGGAATCAACACGATTATTTACTCTGAAGAAGAGATCAGGAGGATCGTCAGGGTTGCCTTTGAAGCCGCCATAAAACGCCGGAAAAGTCTTGTTTCTGTAGATAAGGCCAATGTCCTGGAGAGCTCCCAGCTCTGGAGAGATGTGGCAACCGAGGTTGGCCATGACTTCCCCGATGTGGAACTGAGACATATGTACGTGGACAATTGCGCCATGCAGTTGATCTGGCGTCCCTCCCAGTTTGACGTGATCGTAACCGGCAACATGTTCGGCGACATCTTAAGCGATGAGGCCTCCATGCTGACCGGCTCCATCGGGATGCTTCCCTCCGCAAGCCTGGGGCAGAAGACGGCCATGTATGAGCCGATCCACGGATCCGCCCCGGATATTGCCGGCCGGAATATCGCCAATCCCCTGGCCACTATCCTATCCGTGGCCATGATGCTCCGGTATTCATTTGGAATGTTAAGAGAAGCAAAGATCATCGAAGATGCCATCAGGGCGGTGCTAAAAGACGGCTTCCGGACAGGGGATATCTACCGGGAAGGCACACTTCTTGTGGGTACCGAAGAAATGGGAAACGAGATAGTAAAAAAGCTCAAGGCATTGCTTAAACCGGTGTGAAGGAGGCAAAGAAACGGGGCACGAAGATAATCCCCGTACCCCGAAAGAGGTTCACCAATCTCAAGCAAAAGTTACTTCGTAGCAGGAGCTGCCTTTTCTTCAGCAGGCTTTGCTTCTTTTGCAGCAGCCTTCTTAGCAGCCTTCTTAGCAGCCTTCTTAGCAGCCTTCTTGGTTACTTTCGTGGCTACATTTTTGTCATCTTTTGTCACGTAGCTGACTGTCACTTTATCGCCTACCTCGATCTTTGGACAGTTCTTCTCTAACTTAGTGGCGAAGATTTGGCTCCAGGGCGTCTGGGTTTTTCCCACCTTTACCGGACATGTCTTCTCTAAGACGACTTCCATGACCTCTGTTTTTCCCTTTACGGTGCGCTCGATCTTCAGCATCGTTTCGGTGATCTCTGTGACTTTTCCCGTGGCGCTCATCGTGGTCTCTTTAGCAACTTCTTTAGCCGCGGCAGCCGGCCCCATCTTGGTTGCCTCAGCCGCAAATACCGAGCCACAGAAGAGGAAAGACAATGCTACAAACAACACTAAAAAACGTTTCATCTTAAACTACCTCCTTTTTAAATTTATTTAAGTTTAACAAGCAATTGGTATGCCAAAGTATGACCGATATGGAGATTAATCTATTAACAATGCGGAAATACGAGATAAAAAATTATCGTTCCGCTAAAAAAATAAAAACCGGTGGGGAAAGATGGAGAATTGCTCCTCAGATGATGGGGAATTTTTCATCTTTTAACCCCGGGACACAACCATCTGCATCAGTCTCCGGCAATGGATTCTGGTTGTAATTTCCATTTGAATTTTCGTATGAAATAGTCTATGGAGGAACTTCTTGGTCATCATAAATAAAAACAGGCCGATTTTTTATGCTGCAAGTTAAACAATTTCGCTACGCGGTGGACAACCTGGGTTACCTGATTTACGGAGAGAGCTGTGCCTTGGTAATTGATGGCGGTGCTTCCGAACAGATACTCTCTTTCATAAAGACCATGGGGCTGAATCTGCTGCTTGTGACTAATACCCATGCTCATCACGATCACACGACGGGGAATAGAGACCTGATCGAGAGGACAAAGGCCAGGCTCTTAACATACAGGGACCTGCCGGACAACAGCGGGATTGAACTCGAAAGCCACAGGATTCATATCTACCATACGCCGGGGCACTCCCATGATTCTATATGTTTTCATGTAGATAACATCCTGATCACGGGGGATACATTTTTTAACGGCACGATCGGAAACTGTTTCACCGGCGACATCATGGCGTTTTATCTTTCCATCAAGAGGATCATGAGTCTGCCCCAAGGTACCATTATTTACGCAGGTCATGATTATCTGAAAGATGCGATGTCCTTTGCCAGACGTCTCGAACCGGATAACAGGGATATTGATATTTTTCTGAGGACCTATGATCAAGGCCATGTGTGCTCTACCCTGAAAGATGAGATGAAGGTCAATCCGTATCTCCGCTTCAACGACAAAAAGATGATTGCCCTTCTCAAAAAAATGGGACTCCCCTGGGAAACTGAATGGGAAAGATGGCAGTCCCTGATGACCCTGGAGTAACGGCCTCAAACTTCAAACATCTTCGCAAATTGCCATTTCTTTCTGATTTTCCAGTTTTCCCTATGATAGGCATAACTTGCCAGCAAGGGTAATGCGGAGGTTGCCTCGGCATAAACCATCTGTTCACAGGCCATATCCACCTTCCCCCACGAGGTCGCTTCCCTCAGCGTAGAACTGGAACACGCCCCGTCCCTCACATCGGCAACGGTAATCTGCACCGCATACTTATGCGGGGGAACCTGCCTTCCCAGTATCTCAGCGCAGATCACTGTATCCTGGGCGAAATTTTTTGGCGCTCCCCCTCCGATGATAAGAAGTCCTGTTGTTTCGGCCTTTATCTTGATCATGGTTAACTCTTTGAAATCCTTCACAGAATCAATGGAGACATGCTCATGTGGATGTTGATGCTGATGCAGGACAAGACCAAAACCGGCGCTGCTGTCGGAAAAAGCGGGGCAGAAGATCGGTACATCATGTTCATAGGCCGCCTGAACAAGGGAATCCTTTTTTCTTGCGTGGGCCGTCAGGTATCGCCCCATCTCCCGGATGAACTCCCGGGAAGAATAGGGCCGGGGGGGCAGGGTGTCGGCGATATCCATGATCGTCCTGTCACAGACCTGGAGTTCATCTTCATCAATGAAGGTATCGTAGATCCTGTCTATATACAGGCTTCTCAATAACAGGTCATCCACAGAGGAGGCGCCCTGGTAGTGTCGGAATCCAAGCGCCTCGAAAAAATCCATATCTACAATCGTGGCGCCGGTAGCGACAATCACATCCACCATATTGTACCTTACAAGATCAGAATAAATCCGCATGCAACCACCGGCGCTTGTACTGCCGGCTATGGTCAGTATGATGGCACAATCCTTATCCCTAAGCATTTTGTCGTATATTTCCGAGGCCATGGCAAGATCCCTTGCCGTGAAGGACATTCCCCTCATGGCCCGAATGATATCCACAGTATTGATAGATGTTATATCAATGTGTTCAACCGGCGTCTTCAGATATTCCTTCTTCATCCGCCCTCCATTACCCCGTCCAGGACATCAATTGCCCGATCAACATCCGATTCTGTGATGATCAGCGGGGGAACAAAACGGAGAATACTACCACCAATACAGTTGATCAACACCCCCTTATCCATGCACTTCCTTACGATCTCATCGCCACCCGTGGCCAGTTCCAGCCCGATGATCAGGCCTTTCCCCCTCACTTCTCTAATTACACTGTGTCTTGACCTGAGTTCCTCCAGTCTCTTGAGGAAATATGCCCCCATCTTTTTACAATTCTCCAGGATGCCGTCACTTAAGATGGTTTCCCCTGATGCGAGGGCCGCCGCCATCGCCAGGGGGTTTCCGCCAAAGGTTGAGGCATGGCTGCCCGGCGTAAAGGCAGAGGCAATTCTATCCCTTGTCAGCATCGCCCCCACAGGAAAACCGTTTCCCAAAGCCTTGGCCAGGGTCATAATGTCCGGCCTCACGCCATAATCCTCATAAGCAAAGAAACTCCCCGTCCTTCCCATCCCCACCTGTACCTCGTCAAGGATCATCAGGATTTCCCGATCGTCACAGATCTTTCTGACTCCCCAGAGGTAACCATCATCGGGAATCCTCACACCCCCCTCACCCTGAATGGGCTCCAGCATTATCCCGCAGGTCTTATCCGTAATGGCATCCTTTAGGGCAGAAAGGTCATTAAAGGGGACTTGCTTGAATCCTTCCGGCAGAGGGGCAAAACCGACCTGAAACTTTTCCTGTCCCGTCGCTGTCACCGTGGCGAGGGTGCGCCCGTGGAAGGAATCCTTCATGGTGATCAATTCATACCTGTCTCCTGCCATGTTCTCATGGGCATACTTGCGGGCAAGCTTAATTGCCGCCTCATTGGCCTCTGCGCCGCTGTTGCAGAAGAAGACCTTATCAGCGAAGGAGTTTTCCACGAGAAACCCGGCAAAATGTATCTGCGGCTCAATATAGTAAAGATTGGAAACATGGGTGAGGATTTCCGCCTGTTTTTTAATCGCCGCCGCTACCCTCGGATGGGAATGACCGAGGCTGCAAACGGCAATCCCGGCCACGAAATCGAGATACTCCCTCCCCTCGCTGTCCCAGACCTTAACACCGGAACCTCTCACCAGCACAATGGGGAAACGCTTGTACGTCCCCATGATCGTTTTATCCGCCAGGGCCAGCAATTCTTCTGTTGTCATTTTCATCCTTACCCCTGACCCCTGATCCCTGTCCCCTCTATAGCTCGACAGATTCACGAGGATAACACAATCTCCGTCCCGATTCCCATATCGGTAAAAATTTCCAAGAGAACAGAGTGTTTTAAGCGGCCATCAATAATGTGGGCCTTTTTTACCCCCTCCCGCAACGCCTTAAGACAACACTTCACCTTGGGAAACATACCTCCCCTGATGAGACCTGTCTGAATCATGTCCTGGGCTTCTCTGTCGTTCATGGTATTTATCAATCGGCTATTTTCACCCATGACCCCTTCCACATCGGTCAAGAGGAGGAGTTTCTCCGCTTTGAGGGCAGCCGCCACCCCGCCGGCGACAAGATCGGCGTTGATGTTATACGTTTCACCGTTTTCCCCCACACCGGTCGGGGCAATAACGGGAATAAAACCGCCATCCTCCAGGGAGGTAATCAAGTCTGTATTGATTTCCACAACCTTGCCGACCAGACCGAGATCAATGATCTCAGGCGGGGTATCCTTGGCCTTTTCTGCGCTTAAAAGATATTTTTCTGCCCTGGTCAGATTGCCATCCTTGCCGGACAGACCCACGGCTCTACCGCCATGCCGATTAATGAGTCCCACGATTTCCTTATTCACCTTCCCTACGAGCACCATCTCTACGATGGCCATGGTCTCCTCGTCGGTTACCCGCATCCCCTGGACAAACTTGGAATCTTTGCCTAATTTCTTCAAAATACTCCCGATCTGAGGACCGCCGCCATGGACCACCACAGGGTTGATCCCGATGTATTTCATCATGACCACATCCCTGGCGAAGATATCTTTCAACTCCTCATCCACCATGGCATGGCCACCGTACTTGATAACAATAGTCTTATTATAAAATCGGCGTATATAGGGAAGGGCCTCGAGAAGGATGTCGGCCCTTTCCATAGATTTCCTGACACTGTCCATTTATGTCTCCCCTGTTTACAGAATATAGCGGCTTAAGTCCTCATCCTCAACAATGTCTTCTAACTTTTCCCGCACGTAGTTCGCATCAATGAGCGCTTTTTTCTCCGTCATCTCGGGTGCATCAAAGGAGATTTCTTCCAGAAGGGTCTCCATGATGGTGTAAAGCCTCCTGGCCCCGATATTTTCCGTCTTTTCATTGACCACGGTTGCTACTTCTGCAATTTCAGCAATCGCATCATCCTTGAAAATGAGCTTAACCCCTTCCGTTGCCATCATCTCTATATATTGCTTGACGAGGGCATTATGGGGTTCCGTGAGAATCCTGATGAATTCCTCTTTTCCGAGGGAATCCAGCTCCACCCTGATGGGAAATCGTCCCTGAAGTTCGGGGATAAGATCAGAGGGTTTTGAAGAGCTAAACGCACCAGCAGCGATAAAGAGGATATGATCCGTCTTGACCATCCCGTACCTCGTATTGACGCTAGATCCTTCCACAATCGGGAGGAGGTCCCTCTGCACACCCTCCCTTGATACATCGGGACCATGGGAAGAATTACTTCCGACAATCTTATCAATCTCGTCAAGAAAAATGATGCCGGATTGTTCCACCCTTTCAATGGCCGTCCTGGTTACCTTGTCCATATCCACCAGTTTCTGGGCCTCCTCGGCCGCCAGGATCGAAAGCGCATCAGAAACCTTGACCCTGGCATTTTTCTTCTTCTGGGGGAAGATATTCCCGAACATCTCCCTGATATTCATGCCCATATCCTCAACACCGGAGGAGGAAAATATCTCGATCATCGGGCCGGTCCTAATGTCCGTCATTTCTATCTCTACAAAACGATTATCCAGTTTGCCTTCATGGAGGAGACGGCGCAGTTTCTCGCGCGTCGTATTCTCCTGAGTGGTAAGTTCAGTTCCCATCTGCCCTGAATCCCCGTCAGGTGTCTTGTCTTCGGCCTTCCTTTCTTTTGGAGGAAGCAGAATGTCTAAAAGTCTCTCCTCTGCAATCTCCGCCGCCTTTACCTTTACATTCTCCTGCTCTTCTGATTTAACCATATTTACTGACAGGTCTACAAGGTCGCGCACCATGGACTCCACATCTCTGCCCACATAACCCACCTCGGTAAATTTTGAGGCCTCAATCTTCAAAAAAGGAGAATTATCGAGTTTCGCCAATCTCCTGGCTATTTCTGTCTTTCCAACCCCCGTCGGACCGATCATGATGATATTTTTGGGTGATATCTCCTCTGCCAGATCAGGGGGGACGTTCTGACGTCTCCAGCGGTTTCTCAAGGCAATAGCCACTGCCCGCTTGGCCTCCCCCTGACCGATGATGTATTGATCCAGTTTTTCTACAATTTCCCGCGGTGTTAAATTATTTGATGGCATATAAATTTCACTCCTTATCCCCTACCTTTAATTACGCTTGATTCCGTTTCCTGGCACATATCCAGCTCCTCCACGGTAATCCTGTCATTGGTGTAGATACATATCTCTGCGGTAATCCGTATCGCCTCTCTTGCAATCTCTGTCGCCGTCAAATCCGAAAATCTGATGAGGGCCCGGGCCGCCGCCAGGGCATAGGGGCCTCCCGACCCTATCGCCATCACATCATCATCTGCTTCGATGACATCACCGTTGCCGGAGATGATAAGAAAATAATCCTTACTGACGGCAATCATCAGGGCCTCCAGATGTCTCAGGACCCTGTCGGTCCTCCAGTCCTTGGTCAGTTCAACCGCTGCCCTCAAAAGATTGCCGTTGTATTGTTCTAATTTCTGATCAAACCGATCAAAGAGGGTAAATGCATCGGCCGTTGCCCCTGCAAAACCCACGATAACCTGATTGTGATACAACCTGCGGACCTTTCTCGCCCCATGCTTCATGACAGTAACATCGAGGGTAACCTGACCATCCCCTGCCACCGTGACTTTTCCCTTATGCCTGACGGCTAATACCGTGGTTCCCCTTATTTTCATAAATTGTCAACACCTCCTCTGGCCTTTGGGTGGGCCTTATCGTAAACTTCCATCAGTCTGCTTACACTCACCGATGTATATTTTTGAGTAGTAGAAAGGCTCTCATGGCCGAGAAGTTCCTGGATAGACCGCAGGTCAGCGCCCGCATCCATCAGGTGCGTGGCAAATGTATGCCTTAGGGTATGGGGGCTGATCTTTCTGTTAATCCCGGAGAGAAGGACATACCTGTCGAGGGCCCTGGCCACACTCCTCGTAGTCAATCTGCTTCCGCTCCTGCTGATAAAGACAGGTACATTTGCAGTTTCACCGGCTTCCCTGCCTCTCTTCAATAGTTCACCCCTTTTTTCCAGATAGTCCCTCATGGCCAGCAAGGCCGGCTCACCCACAGGGACAATCCTCTCCTTCTTGCCCTTCCCCCTGATCTTCATCAAGGCCCTGTTAAAATCAATATCCTCCATGTTCAAACCTGTAAGTTCGGAAAGACGGATACCGGAAGAATAGAAAAATTCGATGATAGCCCTGTCCCTTAATCCAAGGACATCCTGTTTAAACGGAGCAGCTAACAGGGCAAACATTTCATCCACCGAAAGAAAGGCAGGTATATATCTTTCGGAAGGCGGCGCCTGAACCAATACGGCAGGATTTACCTTGATTCTCTCCTCACGCAAGAGATATTTAAAGAAAGACCTCAGTGCGGCCACTTTTCTTGCGATGGTTACCTTTTTCACCTTCGCCCGGTAGAGTGAACCGAGAAAGGCCCTGATCACCACATGATCTATGTGGATGAAAGCATCATTGCCGTCCCTTCCTACGTCAGGGGAGGCCTTTCCTGCGTCAAGGCATGCTTTTTCCTCCGTGATACGATTCGTATCGAGGAACCCTTTAAATTGTCTCAAATCAGTTAAATAACTCTTCCTCGTATGGGGTGACAGATTTCTCTCTATCTCTATATGCCTGGCAAAATCTTCGATAGCTTTTTCCATAGGGGTTACTTTACATCTTATATTTTCCAAAATCTTCGGGAGAAAGATTTTCCAGAAATTCCCTCAATTTTCCCTTTTTTACATCATCAATATCCGCCATTTTTGTGCTAAAATCTACATCCCGGGATTTCTCAATAACCTTATCATCAACAAATATCGGGGCGCCGGCCCTCAAGGCAAGGGCAATGGCATCACTGGGACGGGAATCAACGATAAACTCGTTCCCATCTTTAACTAAATAGATATTGGCAAAAAAGGTGTTATTCCTGAGGTCGTTTATTTCGATTTTCGTTATGGCAACCTCAAGGGTCTTCAAGACATCGTGGAGAAGATCGTGGGTCATGGGTCTTGAAAAAGCAACCTTTTCCAGTTCCGTGGCAATGGCGCTGGCCTCAAATATCCCTATCCATATAGGAATTGCCTTCTTTTCATGGAGATCTTTCAAAATTACAATCGGTGTATTCGTGATCGGATCTAATGTTAATCCGGATACTTTCATCTCTATAAGCATCTGTTAACCCCTCCCCTGATGTAGTTCACCCCTTAAGGAATGCAAATATGCCTCTGTAATCAAAACAGAAACTGTCTTCCCGATAAGTCCCTTTTTTCCCCTGAAGTTTACAATTTTGTTGGACCTTGTCCGTCCCACCATCTCATCGGGCATTTTCTTGCTTACCCCCTCCACCAGCACATCTTCTATACGTCCCTCCAGTGCCCTGTTTCTCTCAAGAGTATGCTTCTCCTGGAGGGATTGAAGTGCCTGAAGTCTCTCGCGCTTGATACATTCATCTACCTTGTCAGCAAACTTTACCGCAGCGGTCCCCTCACGTTCCGAATACCTAAAAGAAAAAAGATTATTAAACCTGATTTTTTCCATCAAGTCTATTGTTTCTTGAAAGTCCCTTTCTGTTTCGCCGGGAAATCCCACAATCATATCGGAAGTAATACTGATATCCGGGCAGATGTTCCTGAGACTTTCCACTTTCTCCAGGTACTGGGCCTTTGTATAACCCCGGTTCATCCTCTTCAGGATAAGGTCTGATCCCGATTGCACGGGAAGATGAATGTGCTCACACAACTTGTCAATATCAGCATAACATCTCATCAGATCAAAAGACAGATCCTTCGGATGCGAGGTAGTATATCTAATCCTCTCGATACCCCCGATTTTTCCCACCTCGTGCAGCAGGGCGGCAAAATCGGTTCCCACGGTTTTACCATAGGAATTGACGTTCTGACCGAGGAGTGTCACTTCCCTGATCCCGCGGTCGGCAAGGGCTTTAACCTCATCAATAACATCTTGAGATGGTCTGCTCACCTCCGGCCCCCGCAGGTAAGGAACGACACAGAAGGAACAGAAATTATTACAACCTTGCATGATAGTTACATAAGCGCTGACCGCCCCGTTCTGCGGCAATGCCACGATGCCCACTGATTTTACAGATTCGTGAAATGTCGTCTCTTCAAGCCGTGATCCCGTCGTCTCGATAGTTCTTATAAGATCGGGAAGCTGATGAATATTATGGGTACCAAAAACCAGGTCCAGAAAAGGCGCCCGGCCAAAGATTTTAGATCGCCACTGCTGGGCAAGACACCCTCCCATCCCTATGATCAGGCCGGGTTTACTACGCTTTAATTCTCTGAATTTCCCCAACTGAGAGTACACCTTTTGCGCCGCCTTTTCCCTGATACTGCATGTATTTACGATGATTAGATCGGCCTTCCTGAAATCGTCGGTACTTTCATATCCAGAGGCCTTAAGCAACGCCACAATCTGTTCGGAATCGTGGACATTCATCTGACAGCCAAAGGTCTTAATGTAGAGATACTTTTCAGCTACCACCTAACCTTGACCTCATTTCACGCTTTAGTAGCATATTTTGTTAATTGTTACAATTATTCCCTTGGTTTAAACTAATATCTTCGCCCGGTTGGGGCATTACGGAAAATGAAAGGTGGTTGCCTGTGATTTTATTGAAAAGAACATTACTCAATACACCAAACTCTTCCGTTGTCAGAGTCTCGCCCCGCCTGCTACCGTCAATGCCCGCCGCCTCAAGAGATAAATTTATCTCCCTTTCACAAAACGGCAAATTTGCACCACGGAGATTATTCAAGAGGGTTTTCCTTCTTTTCGAAAAGGCAATCTTTACGATCTTCCTGAAAAAATCGTCATCCCTTAAGTCAATTAGAGGCTTTTGTCGCGTCACAATCTTCAGTACAGAAGACATCACCATAGGTTGGGGGTAAAAACACTCAGGAGGCACGGTCATCTCGTGAGAGACGATGCTGTACATGGAAAGCGCTACAGAAGGTACGCCGTAATCCTTTGTTCCCACAGGGGCGATAATGCGATCGGCCATTTCCTTTTGAAACATCAGGATCATATATGCAATGCAGCGCCTGTAAGAAATTAAGTGAAACAATATCTGCGAGGAAATGTTGTAAGGGAGATTACCAATAACCTTAAACTTACCTGCTGAACACCCCTGACAGGCCAGAGAAAAGTCGTATTTAAGGACATCAGTCGGGATAATTTCCACATTTGGGTGGCCTTTCAGCGCTTCACGGAGAAGGGCTACCAGGTACGGATCTACCTCGAGGGCAATAACCCTTCGGGCCTGGGCCGCCAGCAGCTCTGTCATGATTCCCACACCGGCGCCTATCTCAACAACGGTATCCTCCTTTCGGATATCGGCTATCTTAACAATCTTGCTTGCAATATTTCTATCCTCAAGAAATGACTGTCCCAGACGTTTCCGTGGTCGGATATCGTGATTTTTAAGGATTTTTCTGGGACTGGTCATTGGTCGCGATTCTTTCTTACAGTCAGTACGAGGCGGTAGGTAATAAAATACGCGAGGAGAGCGAAAAAGAAGGCAACGATAATGCCTCCCGTGAGCAACGGAACGGCAACACACCACCCCACCCCATGCTGACAACATTCCATACCGAATAGTCCGTAAAGACGATCTGGAAGTGGTCACTTCCCCATAAGTACCTGCCCAACTTATATTCCGAAACATAAAAAAACGGAATGGTGAGAGGATTTGAGATGATCCAGGAGCCAAGAAGGGCAGAGGCAATGTTCTGCCTGAAGGTAAGACATGATACAACAACCAGAACCGTATGAAACGGGATAGTGGGAGTTACACCGATAAAGACACCCATTGCCATCCCGGTGGCAATGGTCTTCGGCTCACCTTTCAGGCTGATAAACCGCTCGTAAAACGCCTTGAATCTGCTTATGTTATTTTTTCTCATCTCAGCCCAGGTGGCTACTTTCGCCCCTCCGGCAGTGGAAAGAGTTAGGAATAGATGGCCATCTGGAAATTGCATTCAGATTTAGGGCATCAAATTTTCCCGCTCTTAAGAGATGTTCACCTAAAGCGGCAATCATAGCGGCATTGTCGGTGCACAAAACAGGAGGAGGGATAAACACCTCAAATCCTTTGTTATCTGCGTTCTCATAAAACAGTTCTCTCAGGCGGCTGTTTGCCGCAACCCCACCGCATACAACAACACGGAAGATAGATGACATTTTCGCGGCCTTTAAGGTCTTTTCTACCAGGACATCGGCAATAGCTTCCTGATAACTGGCGGCCACGTCCGGTAACTCTTTCTCGGTAAACGGGCATCCCCGTCTTTTGATGCAGGTAAGGAGTGCAGTCTTCAGGCCGCTGAAGCTGAAATCTAAACTGTCTTTCATCGCCCTCGGAAATTTCAGCCAATCTCGCTCTCCTCTTTTAGCCAGTTGATCAATGACAACCCCACCCGGATAACCAAGCCCTAACAATTTGGCTCCCTTATCAAAGGCCTCTCCGGCAGCGTCATCCCTCGTTTGCCCTAAGACTGCAAGGTTCTCAAAACCTTTTACCAGATAAATAGTTGTATGGCCACCAGAAACAACAAGGGCTACAAAAGGGAAGGCGACTTTTTCCTCTGTGAGAAAGATCGAGGCAACATGGCCCTCAAGGTGATTCACTCCGACAAAAGGTATGCCTCCGGCAAAAGCAATTGCCTTCGCCACAGACAAACCCACAAGAAGAGAACCGACCAATCCCGGGCCTATGGTCACTGCTATCCCCTCAATATCATTCAGCGTAACCTCTGCATCGTCAAGGGCCTGAAGTATCACCGGCACTATTGCCTCAATATGCTTCCTGGAGGCAATCTCCGGTACGACACCACCATACCTGCTATGGACATCAATCTGGGAAGCAACAACATTAGAGAGAAGAAAACGGCCATCACTAACGACCGCCGCTGCCGTCTCGTCACAGGAAGACTCTATGCCTAAAACCAGCATGCCTCTATTTTCCTTTCACGGTTCCGTGGTTCAAGGTTCAAGGTTAGACTGAATCCTTGACAAACAACTTAGTAACGTTCAAAAGTTGTGGCATCATGATATTTGGACCTCTTCGATCTGGATATTAAAATAGCCTTTGATGCCCAGTTTCTCTTTCCAGTATTGTTCCCATTCATTCCGAGAATACTGTCTTATCGTGATCATTTTTGAAATATTGGTTACTGCTTTATCAGACCATCCCCAGGCTATTCTTTTAAGACGACGGCCAATCTCTCTAAATACTCGTTCTAACAAAGATGTTGTCT
>MNZP01000093.1 GCA_001873675.1 Syntrophaceae bacterium CG2_30_49_12
CTGCTCCTCGTTACCCTCGTTAATCTCACTGCCTCTATTGGCACCATGGTCGCTATCCCGGTAATCATGAGGTTCTTTTAGTGTAACTGTTCAGGTAGCCACCAAGGCACTAAGACACGAAGGATAGATATGAGTTTTTCCACTTTGTCTGAAAAGGAAGAATAATTATATGATCTTAGTGTCTTGGTGTCTTAGTGGCTGAATAGTCACTTCCATTTTAAATAACTTTAGGCACTTTAAACTTTAGATCACTTTAGGCACTTAACTTGTAGAGAAATATCGAAGGTAAAATCACACCATGCCCCATACTAAAAAAAATTCCATGCTCTGCCCGAATTGCCGGAAGCTGATCAGCGCAGATGAACCCGTCTGTCCTTACTGTGGCCTGTCCAGGCCTAACTTGCGAAGAATAATCAATTTCTTCAGCGCCTCTTCGGAGGAAAGGGGATCACTTAATGTCGTGAGGGCCATTATTTATACCAATATATTCTTCTACGTTCTTTCTATTCTCTTAAGTTCTTCTGCCGTTGGTCTGTCGGCGAATCCGCTGACTTTTCTATCCCCTGGCGGCAAGAGTCTTTTCCTCCTGGGGGCAACGGGAACCATACCCATAGCCGAATTTAATCGTTGGTGGACCCTCGTCTCGGCTTCCTTCCTCCACGGCGGCATCCTCCATATCTTCTTTAACATGGCCGCACTGGGACAATTGGGGCCATTTGTACTACGTGAATACGGGTTTTATCGTTTTGTTATTATCTATATAGCCACCGGCATAGTCGGGTTCTTTATCTCCTATCTGGCCAACATCCCTTTCACCATCGGGGCATCCGGCAGTATCTGCGGCCTCATCGGCGCCATTCTCTATTATGGGAAAAGCAGGGGAGGTTTGTACGGACACGCCATTTACAAGCAGGCTATGGGGTGGGTTGTAGGACTTGTCATCTTTGGCCTGTTAGTTGCGGGAATCAACAACTGGGCACACGGCGGAGGTATTATCTCCGGCGCCCTGCTCGGTTTCCTGATGGGCTATCGTGAAAAGAGTGGAGAAACTATTATTCACCAAATGTTTGCCATGGGGTGCATCCTTTTAACGGTCGTCATTTTAATCTGGACTGTCATTGCCGCGATATACTACCACTTTCTTCTCTCCCCTTTATCGTAAAATCGCATTGACAGATAATCCAACTTACCATATTGTTAGAAGGGAAAGGAGCGTTATGTATAAGAGTGTTCAGAAAATAGCAATGATTTTCATCAGCATCCTGCTGATTGCGGGGTGCGATACTGCCTTAGTGGTGGGTGGCAGAACCGTCGGGATCAGTTCGGGACAGTTTATCTACACAGAAGGGTTCTTAGCGATGGAGTATAACTTGCCCTTCGAGGAGGTCTGGAAGGCCTGTGAAAAAACCCTTGCCGAAATGAAAGCTTCCGGAATGGAGAAGAACCGGAAGATCGCTACGGGTGAGATAACGGCGACTATCGAGGATGAAAAGGTCGTCATCTCAATTGAATACGTGTCCAAAGAAGCAACAACAGTGTCTATAAGGGTTGGTATCGGGGGAAACAACCTTGCCTCACAGCTCATTCATGAAAAGATCGGCCGTAACCTCTGGAAGCTTAAAAAAAGACTTCCCTCCCCTACGAATACAGGACAATAAACAAAAAGACGGTATATCCCGGCCGTAAAAACCCCGATGACGGCCAGAATTACGGAGAGCACAAGAGACCATCGTAAGAGGCGTCTGCGCATGCTGTTATTTCCTTCGTACAAAGGGAAGTATAAATAATCTCATGAGGATCAAACGACTGAAGGCGCCTGCATTCCGGTAAAAATCAACAATGCCGCGATAATGGGAAATTCTCTCCGCCTGGGAATCATACGTTACCGGAACGGGCGTTTCCAGAACGGGAATTCCTTGCCATTTCGCCCTGACCAGAATTTCAACTTCAAATTGGAAACGCCGCGCCCTGACATTGAGATGCATAGCCTCTGGCAAGGGATACAGCCTGAATCCGCTTTGTGTGTCCCGAATGTTCGGACCTCCGCATATCCGTACCCAGAAGTTGGAAAAGGCCCTGCCGGAACGGCTCTTCCAAGGCACATGGCGGTGATCCATTCCCTCCCTTTGACCGACGATGATGGGCCTTTCTCCATGGGGGACAGCCCGTATCAGATTCCAGACATCTTCGGGATGGTGCTGTCCGTCGGCATCCATGGTGACAACCCAGTCCGCCGATGGGGCGGCCGCGGCAAAACCGGTCATAATGGCAGCCCCTTTCCCTCTGTTGACGCTATGACGTATAATGGTTATGGAAGACATGTCCTTTATCCGGTCGTAACTGGAATCCGTTGATCCGTCGTCTATAACGAAAAGGGGTAGATGAAGCTTCCGGGCTTCCCCAACCACGTATGCAACCTTACTTTCATGGTTATATACGGGAATCACGACAGCAATGCGGTCTTTGTCCATCAGCCGGGCTTCCCCTGATAATTCTTCGTAAAACCCCCTCGATTTTATCTTTCCGTGGTCACAAGTTTTGCTGATTTTAGGAAGATCCAGGATACGGTGAATCCGCTCATGACGGAATATTTAGTTTTTACTAAGGGACTATCTTCAATAACGGCGCCCTGGAGAAAATCCACGCTGACGAAGGCATTAAAGATAAGTTGTCTGAATTCTTTATTTAAACCGATGGTAAGCGTGGAACCGCTGTATCCGCTGCCGGCATCATAGGAAGGACGCGTTGCAGTAGCATAGACCGGTTCGACGGAATAATAATAGCGATTGTAGGCGCCCTCGGCAAACATCGGCCCGGCTGAAATTCCCAGATTAAAACCGCTATCCGGAATTAAATCGGATATTTCGAAAATCAATCGAGGGCTAAATACCCAACCTTCATGACGCAGCGATGATAAATTTGTAGAAAAAACAGCACGCACCGGTAAAGCAAGACTCAATTTATAATGGTCTTGTCGGTTTTTAAGTAGCGTTATATTTAAAGAGGGACCTATTTCAAAAGTGGGGTCCAGATCCGGCATACCGCTACGGGCAGTATTTTTAGAACTATCAACCGGTACGTTACCAAAGAGACTAAAGTCCAATAAAAGCCTATCAGTTTTAAAAATGCGTCCTGAAATACGCTCCCTTTCGACCTTTAAAATATCACCGCGATAGACAAGGTAAGGATACGGCAGCAGCAGAAATCTTTTTTCGTCAGAACCCCGGTAATCGGGCATATGGAGAAATGCCAATCCCGCCCCCACTTCCCAGAGAGGTTTTTCCTCACATATAGCATTTTGTGATAATAGAAACACCGAGAGCATCAAAGTTACCATCATTCCATGACGA
>MNZP01000068.1 GCA_001873675.1 Syntrophaceae bacterium CG2_30_49_12
GACTTTACAAAAACCGGTTTTAGCGATTAAATAAAACTGAAGTAATTGCAAAAGTCTTGAAATTAAAATGTAGCCGCAAACTTTAGTTTGCGTGTTTTCTTTGTTTTCAATATGTTACAAAACGCAGGCTAAAGCCTGCGGCTACCAGAATTGGACTTTTACAATTACCCCAACTTTCTAAAAAGCTAAAAGACGGTAGTGTCATGTCAACGATACTCTGTCATTTCGAAGGAGTCTTCACGACTGAGAAATCTTAGATTTCTCCCTGCGGTCGAAATGACATTTCTTGATTGACACGACGGCAGGAGGAAACACTTATGTCAGATGAACAAATGCCGGATCAGGCCTACGACATCCTGATCGTGGGTGGAGGCCCGGCAGGACTTACGGCAGGTCTCTACGCTGCAAGGGCTTCTCTAAAAACCCTGTTGATCGAAGGCGCCACCTCAGTGAGTCAGATTACCGCCACCGATATGATCGAGAATTATCCGGGCCTCTCTGGGGGGATCAGCGGTTTTGAACTCGTCGAGCGGTTTAAAAAACAGGCCAGCCAGTTCGGCCTGGAGATCATTTCCGGAGATGTCACTTCCATCAAGAGAAAACGATTGGGCAACATAGACGGATGGGAGGTTACGGCAGGCAACAATACCTATGATACATTTGCCGTAATCGTGGCCACGGGGACAAACTGGCGGAAGTTAGGGGTCCCCGGAGAGGATGACTTCGCCGGCCGGGGGGTTTCTTACTGTGCAACTTGTGACGGTCCTCTCTATAGAAACAAAGAGGTTGTAGTCATCGGCGGAGGAGAGGCGGCCGTTCAGGAGGCCCTATTTCTTGCCAATTTTGCCCGGAAGGTCACCATCGTCCACCGCCGCGACCGTCTCCGCGCCGCCGGCATCCTCCAGAGGCGCGCCCTTGCTGAAAGTAAACTGGATTTTGCCTGGAATTCGGTAGTTGAAGAGATTTCGGGAAAAGAATCCGTCGCCGGGGTGAAGATCAGAGATGTGAAATCGTCCGGGACATTGAGGGATATCCCTGCCGAAGGGGTGTTTATCTTCATTGGTATGACCCCCAATACTGCCCTTATCCGCGGCATTGCGGATCTTGATAAAAACGGCTATATTGTGGCGGACTCTCAGATGAAAACCTCGGCAGATGGTATATTTGCCTGTGGCGACTGCACAGCCAAACTCTTACGGCAGGTAATCACCGCCTGCGGTGATGGCGCCACAGCCGCCTTTTCCGCCCAGCTCTACGTTGAGGCGTTGAAAGGAAAATCCTATTAGCCGGGGAATTAAGGAATAACATGGAATACTGGATCAATCTCTGGCAACACATACCAGAGCATATCAACCCCAACATTTTTGCGAGCGGCTCCCTTCAGGTCCGTTATTACAGCCTGATGTATATTATTGCCTTCCTCCTGACATATCTGCTGGTTTCATACCGGATAAAACATGAAGACTATGATTATAAAACGGAAACAATACAGGACTATTTTGTATGGGCCATAACGGGACTGCTCATTGGCGCCAGAGTCGGATATGTATTATTCTACAATTTTGCATATTACCTGAGGCATCCCCTGGAGATTATTTTACCCTTCGACCTCACCGATGGTTTTCGGTTTGTGGGGCTTGCCGGCATGTCTTATCACGGCGGCGCCATCGGTGTCCTTATCGTATCCATCATCTTCTGCCGCAGGCACCGAATAAACGCATGGCGTTTCACCGATCTTTTATGTTCCGCAGTTCCTCTGGGATATACCTTCGGCAGGATCGGCAATTTCATCAACGGTGAGCTTTTCGGCAGGCCCACTGATGTGCCCTGGGGTATGTACTTCCCCCTGGATGAAACCCGCCGGCTTCGCCACCCGTCCCAGCTTTATGAGGCCTTCTTCGAGGGGATCGTGCTCTTTATCTTTCTCTGGGGTATGAGAAAGAAAAAACCTTTTGATGGTTTCCTGTCCGCCCTTTATATCATCGGTTACGGATCGGCCCGTTTTTTCATCGAGTTCTTCCGGGAACCGGACGTGCAATTAGGCATCTTCTGGGGGGGAATGAGTATGGGACAGATACTCTGTATCATCATGATCCTAACGGGGGTTGGCATCCTTTTTTATCGCAGGGAAAGGAGATAATATGAAGAGTAGAAATCTGGTGATTATCGGCGGCGGGGCGGGTGGCGCTTCGACAGCCGCGGAGGCAAAGCGAAGGGATCCATCCCTTTCGGTAACAATGATAGAACAGGGCAAATACGTCTCTACCGCTGCCTGACCGATGCCCTACTACATCGGTGATGTAATCAGGGATGAGAAGCGGTTGATTGCCCGCACGCCGGAAAAGTTCCGGGAAACGGGTATTGACGTGAGGATAGAGACACGTGTGGAAGAGATTGACCCGCAGCAAAGGGTTGTCCGACTATCCGGCGGGGTTGCCATACCTTACGATATCCTCGTATTAGGGACGGGAACAAGGGCATTGCTGCCGGGGATACCGGGGGAAGAACTTGACGGTGTCTTTACCCTTCACAAGCTGACCGACGCGATACAGATGAAGACATACATAAGGGAGAAGCATTGCCGGAAGGCTGTCGTCGTGGGAGCCGGATTTATCAGTATGGAAATGTGCGAGGCCCTAAGGGGTATCGGTCTTGAGACACAGGTTGTTTACCGTGGTCCGCGCCCCGTCAAGAAATGGGATCCTGAATTCTCCAAATTGATCCTGGAGGAACTGGGCCGCCATCAGGTTTCCATGCTCACCAACACCGAGACAATTGCCATCGAAAAGGGAGAAAACTCCCGTCTTCGCCTGATCACGAATCAGGGCGAGGTAGAGACCGACCTGATCCTGTTTGCTCTTGGACTCAAGCCGAACACGGAGCTGGCTGAAGATATGGGTCTTCAACTCGGAAAGACAGGGGCTATTCAGGTTGACTCCTCTCAACGTACGTCCGGTGAGGGAATCTACGCCGTGGGAGATTGTTGCGAGGTCTATCACCGCATCAGCAGACGCTGGGTCCATCTCCCCCTGGGTGATATTGCCAATAAACAGGGACGGGTGGCCGGTCGGAATATCGGCGGTATCCCCATGACTTTTCCGGGGGTCGTAGGCGCCCAGTCCTTCAAGATATTTGACATGGAGGTTGCCGCTACGGGACTTGACGAAAGGGAAGCTACCGCAAGCGGTTAT
>MNZP01000124.1 GCA_001873675.1 Syntrophaceae bacterium CG2_30_49_12
ATTCGGATAATATTCTTTTTCCAGCGATGCGCTGGCCGGCGCAGGGCAATCCGGCAGGGCAACCCGAAGAACAGGCGCCTTCAAAGCGTCAAAGGCATTTTCCACTACCAGAGCGGCAATCTCCGCAGAGACGCCAAACGATTTCCACCCCACATCGGCTACGACTACCCTTCCGGTTTTTTGAACGGAATGCAAAATCATTTCTCGATCTAAAGGTTTGACGGTCCTCAAATCGATGACCTCAACATCCAGTCCCTCAAAGGCCAGGTTTTCAGCGGCCTTCATCGCCTCGTGAACCATCAATGAAACCGCTATGAGCGTAACATCTTTCCCTTCTTTACGGATGACGCCCTTTCCGATCTCCACGGTATAAATCTCTTCAGGAACGATGTCTTCCAACCGATACAATAAGCGTTCGTCCACAAAGACTACAGGATTTGGATCCTGAATGGCGGCAATCATCAGACCTTTTGCGTCATAAGCCGTGGCTGGCATGACCACCTTGAGGCCGGGGATATTGGCAAAGAGTCCATGAATAGCCTGCGAGTGCTGGGCCGCCTGTTCTCCACCCCGATTGATGATGCCCCAGAAGACGACAGGTACGGATGCCTTGCCTCCGTTCATATAATGCCAGTTGGCCGCCTGGTTGATGATGGGATCCATGGCAAAGAACATGAAGTCCATCCGGGGATGCACCACAACCGGTCTCATGCCTGCGATGGCCGCCCCCACGGCGGCCCCGGTAATGCCATTCTCGGATACGGGCGTGTCGATGATCCGCGCCTCGCCAAACCGCTCCAGCAGACCCTGGGCCGTATTGCCGACATACCAAGGGCTTTTGACGCCCTGACCAATTAAGAATACCGAGGGATCCAGCTCCATCATCTGGTGGAGGGCTTCATTGAGAGCCAAGCTGTACTGGAGTTTTCTATGCGAAGACATGTTTCAGCAAATCCTCTCTCCGTGGGCTTGGACTCTTTATTGCGTAATTCAGAGCTTCGCTGATCTCAGAAGCAACATTCTCCCGAATGGTCATAAGTCTATTCTCACCGATGAGTTGATGTTCCTGGAGGTACCTTTCAAACCTTATAATCGGGTCTTTCTGAAGCCATGCCTCTATCTCATCTTTCGGCCGGATATCCGTGTGGTCACCTTGTATGTTGTCATCTGGACCAACATGTCCCCTGAACCGATAGGTCATAAACTCCATAAATATGGGTCCGTTTCCATTCCTGCAGGCATCAGCAGCCTTTCTACCTGTCTCAAAGACCTGAAGCACATCATTGCCGTCCACGGAATGAATCTCAATGCCGAAGGGCTCCGCGATCCTGTAGATAGGTTGATCCACCCGGCATTCGCGAATAGGCATGTGTGTCGCATAGAGGTTATTCTCACAGGCAAATATGATAGGAAGCTTCTTGAGGGCGGCAAAATTAATGGATTCATAAAGAACCCCTTCTCCGGTAGCACCATCACCGAAGAAGCTAACTGTCACCCTGCCGTCCTTGCGAATGGATGAGGCCAGGGCAGCCCCAACCGCCAACGATATCGTGCCTGCCACAATCGGCGCCGACCCCAGCATGCCAACATCAGGATCGATCAAATGCATTGAACCGCCACGGCCACGGGAACAACCCGCTTCCCGACAGTATATCTCTGCCAGCATCCCCTTTAGGGATCCTCCCTTGGCCAGGTAATGGCCGTGTGAACGATGGCAGCCAAAGACATAATCTTCTTTCGAACGGGCGGCACAGACACCAGTCGCAATGGCCTCTTCACCGCTGTAAAGATGGCATGGCGTGTGTACATCACCCCTCAGAATTGGGTCCACCAAGTTTTCCTCGGAAAGCCGAATCCTCAGCATGGTCCGATACAGATGTTTCAGTAATTCAAGAGAATAAGACATTGTTTACTCCGGAATTTGTTTAATTACTCACTTAAACAGGATTGTCGTTAGGGTTAGAAAAATGATCTTTAAATCTGTCCAGAAAGATTGTTCACGGACGTATTTCAACTGCAAACGGATCTTTTCCGGTCTGATCTTTTCGAGATAATCTCTGTCCGGGTCAGTACTTCCCGCTAATATAGAACCTTCATCGGGATTCCAGATGGAGGCCCAGTCTGTTATCCCTGGTCGCACCGATAAAATGGCCATCTCCTCATTCGTATACATATCGCTGAATTTCTTTACCTCCGGCCGTGGGCCAACCAAGCTCATGTCGCCGACCAGTACATTGATCAACTGCGGCAGCTCATCCAACTTATATTTCCGCAGAAATTTCCCAACCCCAGTGATCCGGGTATCATCATCCGACGTGGAAGAAGCCCCTAATTTCTCCGCATCGACCACCATTGTCCGGAACTTGTAAATGCTAAAAGGCTTCCCGTGAAGCCCTACCCGCACCCCGCGATAGAAGACGGAACCCCCGTCCTCTTGCCGGATCCGCCATGCGATCCAAAGCAAAAACGGACTTAGCAACAAAAGCCCGCATGCAGAGCAGATTATGTCAAAAATACGTTTCATTATGTGCCTTATCCCGTTTGCATTACTCATGTAACCTTATGGATGTTTTCCTGGTAAAATTCCTGAGCAGTCAAAATGCGAACAGATTGATACTGTACTAAATTGAGGAGATGTCTATCACCAGAGACCAGAACATTTGTATCCATCACGGCTCGGAGCTTCATTTACGACTCTCATGAACAAGCTCATTTAATTTCTCGTCAGATAAAGGCGCTTTCTCTTTTGTAACCATCTCTTCCAAAGTTCGCCGAGAATGCGCTTTTTTAAAGATGAGCCCATCATTTTCTATGACAACCACAAACCGATCGACGTCTCTTAACCAGTTTTGAACATCATCGGGCAAAACGAGCGTTTTCTTATCCTTAGACAAAACCGCATATTGACTTGCTATCGTCATGATATGACCTCCTCTATCTCCCCTTTAATGAGTTTCTCTACTACACTCACAAAGTGCTGTGCTTCACCAAACCATGAACTAACCTCCTCAATATCAAACCGAACTAAATCAGCATAATCTCCCTTCTGACGACTATCAAATAGCTTGCCATAGAATTGTCCCAATTCTATAGCTACAATACCTGACCTTACGAAATTTTGATGAAAAAGCAATCTCACACCACTGTGTTTGGCAGACGAAAGTCCTCTTGTAAGCAGTAAGGCAGAAACCGCATAG
>MNZP01000144.1 GCA_001873675.1 Syntrophaceae bacterium CG2_30_49_12
GACTTGCTCCGCCACGATTCACCTCCTGTGCACAAAGTAGCCGTGCAGATTATATCAGGCTGTTTTCCAAGCTGTCAATGTTTTAATTTTTGTTGCCATAAATTAGGGGAATTATATACAATGTTAGCCGTATGCGATAACATTCCTTGCAACTGTGCTAGGCAGGCCAATGATATTGATGTCAAATTTCAAAGAAGGCTCAACAAATGTACTGGCGTTATGGATGCGGAACGAGATTTGCCATCCCTGGTCAAAAGTAATAATAAGCGTTGTTTCAGAGCTAGGCTTCTGTGAGATTTCAATGATTCGGCTAGGCAACGGTAACCTGCTACCCCACCTCAAAGAACCATCTATGTTGAATGACATCATAGAGACTTCGCTGTTTTCCTTAATCACTTTGTAATAGTCGTATTTGCCTAGAAGGTATTTAACAAGCCCCCTTGCAACCTCATTAGGACGGCTTTGGAACAATGACTGCATTTCAGTATGGAATGCCTGAAGAATAGGCATATAATAGAGCTGCTTCTTGTTGGGTATGTCTCGCCACTGATTGCCACGCCGTCTCCTGCTGTTTAACTCCCTGAATATGGGAGTAACTTGATGAAAATATCTATCAGAGCAACGAATACCAAACCAATCTGCCCCGAAGTCTATGCGCTCCGACAGTCGTGAATGCTTTACTGCCCAATGACGGTTTTTGGTGGATATTCCTACGTCCTCATCAAGATTAGCATTGTGCACAATGACATCACGAACATCACCAAACTTCCCCATTTGGTCAGATTGTAACATCACCGAACAATCGTGTTCTGAGAGCCGGTCATCATGTGCGACTAAAAAAGCTGTGGCCTCGCTGGACGCCTTTACGATGTTTTGCTGTTCATCGCTCGGACATGATTGAAAGCATTGCATAGCCTTCTGCATCTGAGTACTTTGTTCAATGGCTGCTGGTAAGTATCTGGACAGGCTTACGGCTATCCCATACTCAAAGGCATGCCCCATGTCATTCTGTGATAGGCTCATATAGCTAAGTCCTTACTTAAGACTAATACCTCACTGGATTGCTTGTTCTTTGACATGCCATACACCCATTCTATAGATAGAATAGGATTATCAGAATAAAGCTCTCTGATTGTAGTACAATCGTTGTAGGACATAATCCAGTGTTCCCTCTTGTGCAGTATATCAGCTAGCTCTTGATGGTTAAAGTCTGTGTGTGTATCTCCGTTGATTCCATATAATGCGTGCCCATTCATGTATGGCGGGTCAAGATACAAGAAGGCATCAGTGTGCTTGGTGATTGATTCTCTGAAATCGGCACATCCTACCTCAAAGTTAGTAACCTGAAAAGAGCGGAGACGCTCTATCGCGGACTCGGTGAATCGGGGATGACCAGGAGACATACCACCGGACAATGTAGTGCCCGAAAAAGATGCCCTATTCAATACGAAAAAGGCAGCCGCCCGCTCCAACTTGCCCTTTAGGTGAGTATAACGCTTTTGGAGGCTATAGAATTTAGTCCGTGAAAGCGGGTAGTAGCGTTCAACTCGGTCAGCTAGCAATTCACGATTGTCCAAGAGCACTTGCCAGAAATCAACCAATGGGCTAAAGATGTCATAACCATAAACCTGCATTCGTGTTGTGCAAGCTAATTCTATAGAACCACCCCCTAAGAATGGTGAGCACAGTTTTGTTTCTTTGGCTGGAATGCAGGAGTAAATAGCTTTGATAGCCCGACTTTTCCCGCCTGGATAGCGCAATGGGGAATGGGGATAATGCTTGGGTACATCAAAAAAGGCAAACTGCGCTACACTATCAACGAGCCGAGCAGCGATTTGCTCAAAGGGAGCGTCTATAGGCTCTATCAACTTTTCAACTTTACGAGAGGACATAAATGAGTTCCTTATAAGGCAGTAATTTACCCGTTGAATTCTTGGCTGTGATTGCTAAGATGTCTATGGTATCGCATTCACGATTGTTATTGCGGGCAGCGAATTCATTGACATATCTGGCAGCATGTTTCATTGAAAAGTGGTGGAATGTCCCGATGTAACCCCGCTTTAACAATGCCCAAAAGGACTCTATGCCATTGGTATGTACTTGTCCACGCACATACTCTCCTGCGGAATGATTGATGCTTTGATGGTTATAGCCCCGAAGCCCGATATAAGACCTGTGTTCATCGGTGTAGAGGATGGCTCCTGGTTTGACATTATCACTAATGAACTTATGCATTTCCATCTGGTTAGTACCCTCAGCTGTAATAGCTTTCACCTTACTAGACCGTTCACGGACACCAAGAACCACCTGTTTCCCTATTATACCACGTCCAGCATTAAGTTTCTTGTCAGCGTGTTTGTTCTTTTCAAGCCCGCCCAGATAAGTCTCATCAGCTTCAATCGCTCCGGTAAATTGAGCTATCGGTGCCGTCCATATCTCACGTATTTTATGACACAGCATCCACGCAGTTTTTTGAGTCGTTCCTAGCTCTCTAGCCATCTGACAACTAGATACGCCCTTTTTAGCCGTGTTCATTAGATAAGCAGCTAATAACCATTTTTGAAGCGGAACATTACTACACATCAAAACTGTTCCAGTCCGCACGCTAAAATGCTTCCGGCAATCCTTACAGCGATATGGTTGTGGCTTCTCATTTTTGACTGCCACGGTATTGGTTGATTTGCAATGCGGGCAATATCTACCCTTACTCCAGCGCATATCCTCAATGTACTTGCGTGCTGCCTGTTCATCTGGTATTCTTTTAGAGAATTGGTACAGACTAAGGGTAGTAATCTTGTTGTTCATATCGTGCCTCTTAACTTACCTTCTTGGCTAACATTATACCATAATTATTAGGGTTTGTCAAGAGGTTTTGGCTAGAATTGTATATAATTCCCTAAATTAGTATTAGTGATAAATGAATTATAGCCAAGCTGAAGAATATCTTTCCCACCTTGTTAATTATGAAAGAATTCCGGGCATATCCTACGCTTCGCCTGATTACAACCTGGAGCATGTAGAATATCTGTTACAGTTATTGGATAGCCCTCATTTATGTGCTAGGACAATACACATAGCGGGTACTAAGGGGAAGGGGAGTGTGGCGGCGATGATTGCCCAGGTTTTGACCGTCTCAGGCTATAACACCGGGCTATATACTTCACCTCACCTTCATACTTTGAGAGAGCGGATTAGAGTCAATG
>MNZP01000095.1 GCA_001873675.1 Syntrophaceae bacterium CG2_30_49_12
AAAAATACCACGAAGACTACGAAAATTCAAGTTACTTGAAATATTATCAAAAAGAGGATATAAAAAGCTCTTGCAAAAGTCCAATTCTGGTAGCCGCAGGCTTTAGCCTGCGTTTTGTAACATATTGAAAACAAAGAAAACACGCAAACTAAAGTTTGCGGCTACATTTTAATTTCAAGACTTTTGCAATTACCTCATAAGAAAAATAGAAGGTTCTGGACGTCGGTATAGGCACAGGTATTCTCGGTATTACCTCAGTAAAGTTAGGCGCCCGGAGGGCCGTATGTGTGGATATTGATAGAAAGGCCACCGATATTGCACATGAAAATGTTAAGATCAATCATGTGGAAAACCAGGTGGAAATTATCAACGGCGATGTTCGTACGATTCGCAAGCCATTTGATCTAATTATAAGGAATGGGTCTGTTATGCACTTGGCAGACGGGGTAAATGAACATTGACGGTACCAAGGATCTACTTTCCGGAAAATGTGGAAAAAGGGGACAGGTGTATCTTGGGTAAAGAAAACCTGTGTTATGTGAAATCCGTACTCCGGATGAGAAATGGAAACCGCCTGTTCCTCTTTAATGGGACTGGATTTGAGTGTGAGGCCCTCATCCGTGATTTTACCGCCCGTGGTGTCATTGTAGAGATCGTAAAAAAAGAAAGGGTTGCCGACAAGGCCATCAGTATTACCTTATTCCAGGCACTGCCCAAGGCAAACAAGATGGATTCCATCATTCGGAAGGCTGCCGAACTCGGTGTGGATACAATCACCCCCTTTCATTCGGCAAGATCAATACCGAGACTATCGCCGGAGACGGCCGTTCTCAAGACACTCAGGTGGCAGAAGATCGCTGCGGAGGCAGCCCGGCAGTGTGGCGCCTCCGGTGTACCGGAGATCAGAAAAATCCTTTCCCTTGCCGAGGCGCTGAGTTATTCGCAAAATCCCCCCAGCCCCCCTTTTCCAAAGGGGGGTAAGGGGGGATTTTCACAGAAAGGAGCGCTAAGGATCATCTTCTGGGAAGAAGAATCTGAAACGGGTCTCAAGCAGGTCTTACAGGATAAAAAACATGAAGGGATAAAAGACTTCATCATCGTTGTCGGGCCGGAGGGAGGGTTCTTGAGGGAGGAAGTGGGCAGGGCCGTGGCTCTCGGGTTTATTTCCGTCAGCCTGGGCAGACAGATACTGAAGGTGGAAACGGCAGCCCTCGCTATACTTTCCATTATTCAGTATGAAAAAGGCATCTTCAACATTTTCAATGAAAGTGCCTAAAGTGGGAAGTGGGAAGTGCCTAAAGTTGGAAGTTGGAAGTGCCTAAAGTTAAGGTAAGATTTTTTAACTTTAGTTCACTTTAGTTCACTTTAGGCACTTTAGGCACTTTATTGTTAATGATGGTGGAGACTAAAATGACGGAAGATCGTTACGGTGGATTCTGGCGAAGGGCAATGGCGTTTTCTATTGATATGGTGATCCTCAATTTTATCTCCCTGTCCTTGTTTTTTATTGGCATCATAGCTCTGTATAAGGGGTTTGTCCCCCGTCCTACAAGGATAAGCTTTGCTGAAATGACGGAGAGCTTTTTAATTCCCTATTACGTAGTAACATTATTGGTTAACATGCTCTACTTTACATACTTTCACGGCATTGCGGGACAAACCCCGGGAAAGATGATCTTTGGCCTCAAGGTGGCGCAAACGACAGGAGAAAAAATGACACCGGGAATTGCCTTTCTCAGATGGGTCGGATACCTTGTCTCTTCGCTGTTCCTCTATCTGGGGTTTATCTGGATAGCCTTCAACGGAAAAAAACAGGGCTGGCATGATAAGATCGCAGGCACTGTAGTTATTCAGGTCAGAAGAGATAAGAAAATGCCTTGACAAAATAAGGAATATTTAATAGAAATATAGTCAAGTGGGTCGGTAGCTCAGTCGGTAGAGCATCGGACTGAAAATCCGAGTGTCGGCAGTTCAATTCTGCCCTGACCCACCATTTAAACAAAAAAATATCCATGATTATTGTTACTGGTGGCGCCGGATTTATAGGGAGTGCGTTTGTCTGGAAACTTAATGCCGAAGGCATTAATGATATTGTCATCGTGGATAGACTCGGCCGGTCAGACAAATGGAAGAATCTCGTAAAACGACATTATGCCGCTTACATCCACAAAGATGAATTTCTTAAAATGATCTCCGCAGATGATGTACCTTTCAAAGTCCGGGCGATAGTGCATATGGGGGCATGCACTTCCACGACAGAACGTGACGCCGATTATTTACTGGAGAATAACTACCGCTATACATGCCGGCTGGCCGAGTGGTCCCTGAAACATAATGTTCGTTTTATCTATGCCAGCTCTGCCGCTACGTACGGTGATGGCTCCTGTGGATTCTCCGATGATGACAGTTTGACAGGGGTCCTTCGTCCCATCAATATGTACGGCTATTCCAAGCAGTTGTTCGATCTCTGGGCACTGCGGCATCAGGCAGAGCAAAGAATGGTGGGGATCAAGTTCTTCAATGTCTTTGGACCCGACGAATACCACAAGGGTGACATGACCAGTGTGGTCTATAAGGCGTTTCACCAGGTTCGTAAGACGGGCAGGGTGCGCCTCTTCAAGTCCCACAAAACACAATACGGTGATGGAGGGCAGAGACGCGATTTTGTCTATGTCAAGGATTGTGTGGAAATCCTCTGGTGGCTGCTGGAGCATCGGGAGGTAAACGGCATCTTTAATCTTGGGACGGGACATGCCCGAACATGGAACGATCTGGTGAAAGCCGTTTTTTCTGCCATGGAGATCAAATCACAGATAGAGTATATTGATATGCCGCCGGCTATTCGTGACCAGTACCAGTATTTCACGGAGGCAGAGATGGACAAGCTCCGTCAGGCCGGGTGTCCTGCTGTGTTCCGTTCTCTCGAGGATGCGGTTTATGATTACATTGTGAACTACCTCCAGAAAACGGATACTTACTTATAGTAGAGGAGGGCCACGCTCCGTCGTGGCTGGAGGGAACGGACGCGACGGAGCGCGTCCCTCCTCCGTCGTGGCCTAATACCATTTCGCTTTCAAAGGATAACGCGGCGGCAAGGAGGAGTCACCGCAGGCGTATTACTAATACGTCGAGGACGCCGACGACGA
>MNZP01000012.1 GCA_001873675.1 Syntrophaceae bacterium CG2_30_49_12
AGGAATCAACTTCGATCATATTCATCCGGAATGTTTTGTTCCGGTACAGGCCGCCTGGTACAATACCTGCTTCGACAAGCTCCCGGATACCCGGAAAATAAGGAACAGCAGAGGCATAAACCTGCATCCCCACATCGCTTCCTTCCACCATCTCGCAGGCATGACCGAGAAAACCGAAGCCGGTGATATCGGTACAGGCATGGACATCCGGCGTTTCCGTCATAAGCTCCATAACCCTTTTGTTCAAGGTGGTCATGGATTTTACCGAGCGGGCTACCAGCCCTTCATCGGCTATACCTCCCTTTAAAGCCGTGCTGACAATGCCGGTACCCAGAGGCTTGGTGAGGATCAACTTATCCCCAACCCTGGCATTTTTATTCAGCAGGACTTTTTCCGGGTGGATGACCCCGGTCACGGATAGTCCGTACTTCAATTCATTATCCGCTACACTGTGCCCTCCCACAAGGAGAACATTGGCCTCCCGCATCTTATCCAGACCCCCCTTAAGAATCTGACGAAGGATATCAATATCCATTTTGCCGACAGGAAAGCAGATGATATTCATCGCCGTCAGGGGTTTCCCCCCCATGGCATAGACATCGGATAAGGCGTTTACCGCGGCAATCTGACCGAAGGTATAGGGATCGTCCACAATAGGGGTGAAGAAATCAACGGTCTGAATAATAGCCAGATCGTCCCTCAGTTTATAGACACCGGCATCTTCCGCATGTTCTATCCCCACGATCAGGTTCGGATCAGCAATAAGGGGTAAATCACGTAATGCCTCATGCAGGTCTCCCGGACCTATCTTGCAGGCTCAGCCGGCCCCATGAACCGTCTCCGTAAGACGTATCTTTGCTCCGCTGTTCGTAGTATCTAATTTATTAATAGTAATGCTCCTTAAAAGGTCGAATTTTTCTGTCTCTTAAAAATATGATTTTGACAATATTTGTACTGATCATTTACGAGTAAGTCAAGAAGATTAGGAGAGATTCCTGAGAGGCGGGGAAGGGATACACCTCCTTGTTCCTGAGTGGTTAAACTGTAAAACGGGCCCGGGCCAGCCGTTTTCCGTAGTTGCCTGCAAAATTATCTCACATTGAAATCTGTTCGATAAACGCCTCTACCCTTGTCTTCAACTGCCCCGCGTCGCCTTCGCTGTAGTCCGTTTCGATCTCCAGGACAGGGATACCTGCCTTATCGAGCGCTTCCCTTACCCTGACGAATTCCAATTTATACGTATGGCAGAACTGGAGGGTGTAGTGGATTACCCCGGCGGCGTTATAATCTTTGCAATACTGGATGATCTGCTCAATCCTTTCGTCGTTCGGGGTAAAACAGCTACAGTTTATCTTGAGATAACGTTCCGCAATAGCCCTCAGTTTCCCCTCTGTCGTGGGGCATCCTTCCTCTACCGTATTGGTGAAGTATCTGGTGCCCACACAGCTTTCCTCACAGACAACCACGCCGCCACTATTTTCTACGACATGATGGAGTTTCCAGTTTGGTATGGCCATCGGGCAGCCGGCAACGAGTATCCTTGGCGTGCTCCTGTCAACTACCCCCTTTTCCTCTATGATCCTTTCCTCAAGTTCCTCGCAGAGTTCATTGACCTTGGCAGTAAACCTCTCCGGGTCGTCATAGAAGGCAATCTGTGCAATCAGTAAGGCATCTTTTCCGCTGATGGGGACCGGGGTTGCCTTACGTGCCTCAAAGACCCTCCCTATCGCCTTTCGCTTTTTGTTGACGAGTTTGATCTTCTCCTCCAGGATTTCCGGGGTGATCTTAACACCTGCCTCCTTCTCCATCTTTTCTGCAAAGGCCTTGATCTCCTGGAACCAGAGATTCTTGTCAATCCCCCGTTTCATCTGGGGAATCTCCATCACATAGGTGGGGAGATAATTATCAAGAAGCTCCCATACCTTTTTCTTCCCGTCGCAGGTGGTCTCCCCCACCACGAAATCGGCCGCCTCGAAGTAGGGACAGACCAGAGAGAGCTTGAAACCAAAGAAAGACTTGATCAGGGGACAGAGGTTTCTCGGTAATACAGTCTCGGCATCGGGGACGGAAAACTGTGCTCCCCCACACAGACCCACACTCACTCCCCCTGCGGCGAGGATAATCTCATCGGGGACATAGAGACAGAAGGTACCCACGACCTTGCCCCCCTTTTCCTTGTGGTCTAAAAGTTCCCTGATCCTCAATCCATGGACCTCGGACATGACGAAATCGAAATACCCCATCCCCTGGGGGCGGTCCTTCTGGCTTAAGTAGATATCGGCATAGATCGTCCCTAAGGCATTCAACAATTGCTCGTGTTTGTCAAGGTTCAGACCCAACCCCTTCCACATCTCGGTATAATCGGTCATGCATCCTCCTTTTAACATCCTTTCCGTGCTATTCTCAGGTAAAGCTCTCCCAAAGCGACTTCATTATAATATCGTCCGATATTATCCAGGGAGTGGGCATCGCTATTTGTCAGAAGCATAAGACCGTATTCCTCTGCTATTGCTTCTATCCTTTCCTTATCTATCTGCTTCATCTCCCATTGGTGTTGGAAGTTTTCAATTTCCACACCGTGCAGCTCATCTGCATATGCAGCAACGTAGCGGCTGAAGTCCGTCAAATGATAGGGATGCGCTACGAATCTGAAAGTAGCATTGTCGGGTAGATATAACTCTACTACCTGCACATATACCAACCCTGTATTTCTCTCCTGCCCCGGAATAATTAAGACTTCATTGTTGAAGCGCTGTTCAACTATCTCTTTTATCCTGTACCCATAGCTACTGTCGCCATGCTCTGTAATTGCGATTCCATCTAAGCCGCGTGCCCTGATAGTGGTTACGATCTTTTCTACCGCATTTACACTGGTAGATAGAGTGGCCTCGTAACAATGCGTGTGGAGGTCCAGGTACAGGCTATCCTTATCCTTAATGGATATCTCTAAATGTCCCCTCTTTTTCTACTTGATATATACTTATTGCGGAGGATGGACCACTGCGG